>CALUWB010000061.1 GCA_944324375.1 Candidatus Gastranaerophilales bacterium
AATTCATCCTCTTGTAAAACAAGAAATTAATAAATTATTTAAAGAATATTCTCAAGAAAAATATGTATTCATAATTATTCCACTACTATTTGAAGCAAATATGCAAGATTTATTTGATGAAATAATACTGATTTATTGTAATGACTCATTAAGACTTGAAAGACTAATGAATAGAAATAATCTAACTAAAGAAGAAGCCCAACTTAGAATAGATTCACAACTTAGTCAAGATGAAAAAGCTTCAAAATGTAATCATATAATTAAAAATGAAACGACCTTAAATAATTTAGAAATAGAACTTAAAAAACTTTTCTAAGCTTGTTCAACAGGAACAAATATTCTCATATTTTGAGTAGTTCTTTGATTATATGTACGTCCATCACTACAAGCAGTTCCATCACCTAAAGTAACTTCAATGTGTCCGTGTTGAGAATTATATCCAGCTGCTCCTCTATCATAAACAATAATACAACCAGCAGGTAGATTTTTCAAATCAACACTTGATGGTGATACTTCTTGGAAATTTTTATTATCAGCTAATACAGCTGCCATTTGATAAGCTGAAGCAGTATGACCATTATATAATCCTGTTCTTTGAAGACCTTCTCTTACATATTTTGAACATTTACCAGTAAAACCTACTGAATGATTTGCAACATCTCTTGCTAATTTTTGTCCATTTGCTGATGAATATTTATAACCTTTTGCCTTTAAATCATCAAAACTTATAGCATTGTTATTTTTATTAAAATTAACACTTGCTGCATTAAATGAACCTTTTACTGTATTATATCTATATCCTGATCTATAACCTGCAGTTGTTGCTATATAAGCTAAGTTCAATTGATGTGTTAAAGGGTCATCTATAAAATTATCTTCATAACCGAATAATGCTCTTTGTTGTTCTTCTAAAGAACGTTGTAACATTTGTTCGTATTGTTCATTTTCACGTTTTAAATCTTCTTTTAATTTTTCTAAATTTGCTTCTTGAACTTCTTTACGCTTTTGATATGCAGATTTTGCTTCTTCTGAATTATTTGTTTTTCCAGATTGAGAACGAGAAACAACGGTCATTCCGAATGTTCTTTCATGTGTTTGATTATTTTGTTTTACACTTAATCCAAACATTATAATTCCCCATAATATTCCCGTATTTATAAAAAGTTTTTTTAGGTTAATTAATTGACTTTTTTATAAAATTATATTTACAATTTGTAACATACTATTTAATTTTTTATTTATAAGGTTTTATACCAATATGCCAATTCAAAGTATTAATAATTTTAATAATGTACAAAACACAACTCAGCCAAAGAAGAAACATTTGACTGATAAATTTGAAACAAAATTAAAAAATTCAACAGATATGGCTGACTGTATTGCTGTTCCAAGAACAATATTTAAAGGTTATTTAGGTATAATGTTTGGAACTACATTAATGACAGGTGCTAATTTAATTAAAAAACCTTCAAAAATTAAAACAGGATTAAATTTAGCAGGCTTAGCCTTATCAACATATGGAACTTGGGCTTTTGCAAGACCTTATGTTCTTAAAGGCACAGTTCCTACAGTAACCCCAAACACTAATAAATAAATTAATTTTCACGAGGTAAATATGCTTGGGTATAAGAATAATCTTCTCTAAAACCTACTGTTCTATACATTCTTAAAGCTCCAAAATTATCTGTTTCTGTTGTTACGTTAACTTCAGAAAAATTATATTTCCCTGAACGCATACTATTTATTATAGTTTTCATAACTCTTTGAAGCATTAATACAGATAAGCCAGTGCCTCGATGTTGTTCAAGAACGCCAACTAATGGAATATTCGCAATTTTACCACCTGTTACATTTGCAAATGCAAAACCTACAGGTTCTCCATCACATAATAAAACAGTAGTAGCATTAGGAAGAAATTCGCCATAAATATTATTTACAATTTTATCAATTATATCATTAGTGCCTTCTAATGTAGTAAATCGTTGATCAAATAACGCATCTGAAGTTTGCTTAAATGTTTCATGTATAATTTTAACAGCTGAATCAAAATATTTATTATCCCAAGATACAAGATTATATTTTGAATCCATCTTAGTATCATCAATATTGTCTAAAATCATTGAAGATAAAGAATCATTCATAAGATATCGTAATACAATTAACCCAACAAACTTAAATCCAAAATGAGCAATATCAGGAGTATATTCTCCTTGAGAACCTAACATTGGATAACAAACAACAGAATTTTTTCTTTCCACTTTAGTATTTTCCATAAAAAATTCCATTAACTTGTTACGTTTTGTTATTAAATCTTCCATTCCTAAACAATGAATTAAATTTAATTCCACAGATTCAGATATTGCTGTTGAATAAACCAAAAATGCTGTTGGAATCATATTTTCTAATAAAACGATACAATGTATAAGTTTTTTTGATACAGCATCTACAAACTCTTCATATGTTAATGGAGCAAGTTCAAATCGATAATCTGATATTGCATGATTTATAAAATCTGAATAAACACCTTTAAATAATTTATATTTATCCTCTTGTAAAAATTCTACTTGATATGTTGTTTCTTGCATAATCTATTCCTTATAACATATGATGCATTTTTTCTTTTTTAGTTGTCATATAACGTTCGTTGTATGAATTAATTTCTGTTTTTATATTAACAACTTCATTAATAGTTAAGCCATAGCCTTTTAAACCAATGATTTTTTTAGGATTATTAGTTAATAAATTAAAATTATTAAAACCTAAATCCCTTATAATTTGAGCCCCAACGCCATAATCTCTCAAATCTTCAGGGAAACCTAAAGATAAATTGGCATCAATTGTATCTTGACCATTATCTTGAAGTGCATAAGCTTTTATTTTATTAACTAAACCGATACCTCGTCCTTCATGGTTTCTTATATATACAACAGCACCTTTACCGTATTCTTCAATCATTCTTAATGCTGCATGTAATTGGTCATTACAATCACATCTCAAACTATGTAATACGTCACCTGTAAAACATTCACTATGTACACGAATTAAAGGCACTTTATCAGATAAATCATCCTTGACTACGGCAATATGTTCATCATTAGTTAATAAATTTGTATAACCATATATTTTAAAATGCCCAAATCTTGTAGGTAAATCTGCAACAGCAGAACGTTCAATTAATTTTTCAGACTGTAACCTGTATGAAATTAAATCTGCAACAGAAATAAATTTAATATTATGCTTATCTGCAAAAGCTCTTAATTCATCTCTTCGGGCCATATGACCATCTTCTGTCATAATTTCACACATCGGACCTGCAGGAATATGCCCTACAAGTCGTGCCAAATCAACAACAGCTTCGGTATGTCCTGTTCTTTGTAAAACTCCACCTTTTCTTGCAACACAAGGGAATAAATGCCCAGGACGTCTTAAGTCAGAAGGTTGAGCATCAGGAGCAAGTGCAACTTCTATAGTTTTTGCTCTATCATAAGCAGAAATACCTGTTGTAACACCATATTTCTCAGCAGCATCAATACTTATAGTAAATGCTGTTTTCATTCTATCGCTGTTTTGCTCTACCATTTGTGGTAAATCCAATTTTTCAGCAATTTCTGATGACATAGCCAAACATATTAAACCTCTTGCTTCTTGAGCCATAAAATTTATAATTTCAGGAGTAACCATTTGCCCTGAACAAATTAAATCCCCTTCATTTTCTCGTGATTCATCATCTGCGACAATCAAAGGCTTGCCTTGTTTAAAATCTTCTATTGCTTCTTCTATGTTGTCAAATCTAAATTCTGTCATCTATATAAAACCATTTTCTTTTAAAAAATTTTCAGTTATATTGCTTTTATTATCGTTCATTAATAATTTTTTTTCAACATACTTACCTAAAATATCAAACTCAATATTTACAAAACTATTAGCTTTTAATGTTTTTAAATTCGTATTTTCAAAAGTATGAGGAATTACTGCTATTTTAACACTATTATTTGTTAAATCGTATATCGTAAGACTTATTCCATCAACCGTAATTGAACCCTTTTTAATTATATACTGAGCATTACCATCAGGAATAGATATATTTAACTCATAAAAATCGCCATTTTTCTTTATATCAATAATTTTACCTACACCATCAATATGCCCAGAAACAATATGCCCTCCAAATCTTGAAGTTACAAGCATAGCTCGTTCAAGGTTTACAGAATCATTTACTTGTAAATCGCCAAGCTTTGTTACACGCATTGTTTCATAAGATACATCAGCATTAAAACTATTATTATCGAATGATGTTACGGTAAGACATACACCGTCAACTGCTATACTATCACCAATATTTATATCTTCTAAAATTTTTTTACAAGATACAGATATTGAATCATTGTTAACAGAATTTATATAGCCAATTTCTTCTACAATTCCCGTAAACATACTAGAATTGTAGCATAATCTTATCCAATAATCTAGCTTGCTTTATCATCTCCAAAATCTTTCCCACCAACAATTCGTAAGTGTCGATTTTCACCTTCACCTACTGAACGGCTTTCAAGATTGTGTTGTTCCACCAATTCATGTTGTAGTTTTCGTATTTGCTGATTTTGAGGATTAAGTTCTATATGCTGAGCTCCAGCTAATATCTTATTGATAGCAATTTTTGCTTCATCAAGAGCTCTTTCAACATCATCATAATACCCATGCAATACTTCTGATGCATCTTGAATATCTAATGCTTCTTTTAGAACCTTTTGAATTTGTGCCATTGAGTTTGTCTTAATATAGAATATTTGAATTCTATATGTATTTGCTGTATTTAGGACCTTAGCACCACCTTTAGCAAAATTCTTATGAGCTAAAACAATATCAGCATCTTCAACATTTCTTGTTAATTCAGCATTCAAATCAAGCCTTTCTATGACTTTTTCAACAATACTTCTTGATACAGCATATAAATAGATTTTTTTCATTGGTTTTACTGATTCTACATACTCTTTTCTTGAGAAAGTAAATTTCAAACTATCTTCTGCTTGTGGAAGTATTTTTTGTTCTAAATTATTGATTTCTTTTACTATATTTGTTTTACTTTCTTCTACCTTTGGAGTTGCTGCCAAATTATACTCTTTATCAACCTTTCTTATTTCTGGTCTGATTGGCCAACCTCTTAAAATATAATCAACTGCTTCTGCTGCGTTTTTATATACAGCAAGAGTATTTCTATCTATAATTTCAATAACTATATCAAAAGTAGGTTGTTTTTCACGTTCTAAAACAGTTTTTTGAGAAGCTCTTCTTTTTGCCTCATCATCACCTAAAGTTACTGATTGAATACCTCCAACCAAATCAGATAAAGTTGGGTTTTTAATTAAACTTTCCAAAGAATTCCCATGAGCTGTTGCAATCAACATAACACCACGTTCAGCAATTGTTCTTGCAGCTTGTGCCTCTGCTTCTGTACCTATTTCATCAACCACAATAACTTCAGGTGTATGGTTTTCAACTGCCTCTATCATTATATCTTTTTGATACTCTGGTTGCTTAACTTGCATTCTGCGAGCAGACCCAATAGCTGCGTGAGGCACATCTCCATCTCCTGCAATTTCATTTGATGTATCAACAACAACAACTCTTTTATGTAACTCATCAGCAACTAAACGTGATATCTCACGCAATTTTGTTGTCTTACCAACCCCAGGACGACCTAAAAATAATATGCTCTTGCCCATTGTACAAAAATCTTTTATACAAGCTATCGTCCCTGTTACTACTCTACCAATTCTACAAGTCAATCCGACTATCTTATCTTGTCTATTTCTTATGGCACTTATTCTGTGTAATGTTCCAGGTATGCCTGACCTGTTGTCTTTGGTGAAATCTTGTAGGAATCCGGTGACATGCAATATATCCTCTGATGTGACCGTAGAGTCCCCTAGCTGCATTATACTTCCGTCTGCTTTTCTTACTTCGGGTCGTCTACCGATGTCCAACACAATCTCTATCACGTCTTCCAATGACTCAACCGATACGTTCCTCGTTACTTTTTCTGGCATTATTGCTAAAAGTTTTTCGAGATCGTTCTGCAACTGCAAATTGTTCATCAATAATCATCACTCCTTTTAGGATTATAACATATTTTTTAAATTTTCATATATACTTAAGAAGTTTTGAATCGATAAATCAATTTTTTGGGGGAATTTTGTCCTTAAAATTTAAAATGCCTTACACTTATATTTTACATATATATAAAATATTTATCAAGGGGTAAATTTCTCTCTACGACTGATTTGTTACATTCTGAAATGAGGTATTTTTTACACTTATTATTGTAAAGTTTTGTAAAATTATATCTAATATTTCTAAAGTATTTTTATTAAATTCCGTAATAAAAAATGGATATGTAGTGTAAAGGAGTATTTATAATATGTACCAAAGCACATTTTGGCCAGGAGCCACAGATTTAAAAACAGAATTTGCACTATGGTGCAAATGGCTAAAGGAGAAGATTGATTATATTGTATTTAAAATTTATCAATACGAATCAAGACTTGAATAGGATATGTGTATCAATCAATACAAGGATTTTATTGTATAATAAAATCCGAAAGCCGGTATGAAAATACCGGCTTTTTAATTATTTACTATTCCTTAAATGATTTAATTCATCTTGATAAGGTGATAAGTTAACTATTTTATCAATAACACCAGGAAGTTTTTCTAAAGTATAATCAATATCCTCTTCTGTAGTATAACGACTTAAACTAAATCTTATACTACCATGAAGTGCAGTAAATGGAACTCCCATTGCTCTTAAAACATGACTCGGTTCTAAAGAACCTGATGTACAAGCACTACCTGAACTTGCACAAATCCCTAAGTCACTTAAGTGTAATAATATAAGTTCTCCTTCAATATATTCAAAACCTATATTTGAGGTATTTGGAACTCTATTACTTATTGAAGAATTTAATCTTGCATTAAATACTCTTTTTAAAATACCAGTTTCTAATTTATCTCTTAATCTTTTTATTTCTGTAAGTTCATATTTTAAAGCATCTTGAGCTAATGTTGCTGCAACACCTAAACCAACAATATAAGGTACATTCTCTGTCCCTGCTCTCATACCTCTTTCTTGGTGTCCTCCAACTATTAATGGTGGTATTATAACATCTGATTTCACATATAATGCGCCGATGCCTTTAGGAGCATGGAACTTATGACCAGATACACCCAATAAATCAATATTCGTAGATTTTAAATCAAAATCTAATTTTCCACTTGCTTGAACACCATCTACAAAAAACTTTGTCTCAGGATTTTTTGATTTGATAATATCTGCAATTTCTTTAACTGGGAATATTACACCAGTTTCATTGTTTGCCCACATTATTGATACTAAAGCTGTATCAGGTTTAATTTTTTCTTTTAATTCTTCTATATCAAGCTCTCCACTTGAATTTACTCCAATATAGTCAACCTCATATCCCTGTTTTTCCAACACTTGATATAAATTGAGAACACAGGCATGTTCTACTTTTGTTGTGATAATATGACGCTTATTCTTATTTGCTGATAATACACCTTTAATTGCCATATTAGCACTCTCTGAACCACAAGAAGTAAATATTACTTCTCTTTCAGATTTTGCCCCAAAGAAATCTTTCATTTGAGCCCGAGCTTGTGCTATTGCTTTAGATGATTTTACACTAAATTGATACATTGAAGATGGATTGGCATATTCATCTTCTAAGTAAGGTAACATTTCATCTAATACTCTCTTATCAACTTTTGTTGTCGCATTATTATCTAAATAAATAACCATATTATACTTGAACAACCTCTATATCTTGACTAACTTTATCTTGCAATGTAGTTTCAACAAATGACTTTAATGTTAATATTGAATTTTTACAACTAGAACATCTTCCTTGTAATTTAACATATACTTTATTATCTTCAATATCAACTAATTCTATATCTCCACCATCTTTTTGAAGTTCTGGAGCAATAACAGTTTCAATTACTTTATTAATTTTTAAAATCATTTGAGCAGCTGATAATTTTGTTTCTTTTTTAGGTGCATGTTTTTCTAATATCTTCTTTATTGCACTTTTACAGCGTCCACAAGCTCCACCAGCTTTTGTATAATTAGTAATTTCATCAACTGTTGTTAAACCATTTATTTCAATTGCCTCAACAATTTGATGCTCTGTTACATTAAAACAGGTACAAATTATACTATCTGAAACCTCTGTTACATTTGGAACTACATAATCGTCACCATAGTATTTTTTTAATGCATCTTCCAATGCTTCATGTCCCATTACTGAACAGTGCATTTTTTCAGGTGGCAAACCTCCTAATTGGTCAGCTATATCTTTATTGGTGATATTCTTAACTTCATCCAAAGATTTTCCAATAATCATTTCTGTCAATATACTTGAACTTGCAACGGCTGAACCACAACCAAATGTTTGGAATTTTGCATCCACAATAATTCCATCCTTTAATTTTAAAAATAATTTTAATGAATCCCCACAAGCTAATGAACCTGCTTCTCCAATTAAATCAGCATCATCAATTTTCCCAACATTTCTTGGATTTCTATAATGATCCATTACTTTATCTGAATAATCCCACATATTTAATACCTCGACTTCTTATACTATTTTAACACTAACAAAAATAAGGAGATATTTTAACCTACATTATTCTAATATTTTTACTAAAATATTAACTTATTAGTGTAAACTTATGTAAATATAATTTTAAAATTGAAATTTTATATAAATGGAAAACTTTATAAAGTAGTGAAGTTAATATTTTATATTGAAAGGAGCTTTATATGAAATTCGATGGTGTAAGTAATAGTGGAATAAATCCTGCAGAAAAGAAAATAACATATAATCCTACAAATCAAAATCAAGTTGAAAATAATGTTGACACACAAATCCAAACAATATTAGCCCCTGAAAGGCCTAATGAAAATGAAACAATAAACATTACTAGTAAAAATGATAATAAGCAAAACTTAATAATGCTTCCAGCACTTCTAAAACAAAAAGACCGTATTGAAAATGAAATTAAACGTCTAGACGAACAAATAAAATACGCAAATAGCAATGGTGAAGATGAACAAGTAACTAGACTTGAAACCCAAAAAGAAATGTACAAACAACAGCTAAATGAAACTATTGATAAAATAGAGCAAGAAAAAGCAAAAATTTCAGAAAAAACGACATTTGGACTTGCTCCAGACACAAAAACTGAAGAAGAAAAAGAACAAGACAGAGAAATAGAAAAACAAAGGAAAGAAACTATAGATGAAGTTAAAAAAATGTATGAAGAAGAAGATAAAGAGAAGAAAACATCTTTTAAACCAGAAGATGGATTAGCATAAAAAAAGGAGCTTTTAAAGCTCCTTTTTTAATTTCATTATTTTTTTAATTTATTATTTAGGTTTTACAGTACTTTTAAGATGTAATTCTCTTAATTGTTGTAATGAAGCTTCTCCAGGAGCATCACTCATTAAACATTTAGCGCCTGAGTTTTTAGGGAATGCAATTACATCTCTGATAGAATCAGTTCTACATAACAATGCAATCAATCTATCTAAACCGATAGCTAAACCGGCATGTGGAGGTGTGCCATATCTGAATGCATTAACCATAAATCCGAATTTTTCTTGAACAGTTGCATCATCTAAACCTAATGCTTTAAATACTTCTTTTTGAACTTCTGGAGTATGAATTCTTACACTACCACCACCTAATTCAGTACCGTTATAAACAATATCATAAGCGATAGAATTTACATGACCTAAATCACCATTTCTTAATTTTTCCATATCTTCTAAGTTAGGAGATGTGAATGGGTGGTGCATTGCCATGTATCTGCCTTCTTCATCAGACCATTCAAACATAGGGAAATCAACAACCCATAATAAAGCATGGTCTTCTTCATTAATCATATTTAACTTTTTACCGAAGTATAATCTGAATCTACCTAAAACATCGTAAACAACTTTTGGTTTATCAGCTACGAAGAATACGATATCACCGTTTTGAGCATCTGCCCTATTTTGAATTTCTTTGATTTGATCTTCTGATAAGAATTTCAATACAGGAGATTTAACTTCACCTGATTCCATATAAGTAATCCAAGCTAAACCTTTAGCACCAAATGAAATTGCTAAGTTTCTAACATCATCCATTTCTTTTCTTGAATAGCCTGCAATACCAGGAATTTTAATAGCTCTAACAGTACCACCTGCTGCAATTACATCTTTAAATGCTTGGAAAGTAGAAGCTTCCATAATGTCAGTTACATTAAATAACTCTAAACCAAAACGAGTATCTGGTTTATCAGACCCAAATCTGTCCATTGCTTCTTGCCAAGTAATTCTCTTTAGTGGTAATTGAACATCTACTCCTGCTGCTTTAAATGCTGATTGTACTAAACCTTCAACCATAGCAATTACTTCATCTTGGTTAACAAAAGACATTTCTAAGTCAACTTGAGTAAATTCTGGTTGTCTATCAGCTCTTAAATCTTCATCTCTAAAACATTTTGCAATTTGATAATATCTTTCAATACCACCAACCATTAATAATTGTTTAAAGATTTGAGGAGATTGTGGTAATGCATAAAATTTACCTTCTTGAACTCTTGATGGAACTAAATAATCTCTTGCTCCTTCAGGAGTAGTTTTATTCAAAATTGGAGTTTCTACTTCTAAGAAATCTTGCCCATTTAAGTATTCTCTCATTGCTGTTACAACTTTATGACGTAAAGTTAAATTATGAAGCATTGGAGCACGTCTTAAATCTAAATAACGATATTTTAAACGAATATCTTCAGAAACATTTTCATCATCTAATACAAATGGTAAAGTTTCTGCTTCTGTTAATACATTTACATAAGTTGGATATGATTCAACTTCTCCTGTAGCTAACTTTTCATTATAAGTTTCATCTGGACGTTTTGTAACTTTACCTTTTACTGTGATAACTGATTCTGTTTTTAATTTTGAAAACACTGCATGTATATCAGGATTTATCTGAGGGTCTGCAACTAATTGAAAGAACCCAGATCTATCTCTTAATTCTAAAAAGATAATTCCACCTAAATCTCTCACGCAAGATACCCAGCCTGAAAGAGTAACTTCTTCGCCTATATTTTGGGCAGTTAATTCGCCACAATTATTTGATTTTAATAATGTTTTCAAAATTCCATCTCCCTTTTCACTTCTTTACTGCTCTAAAATACTACCAAAAACATACTTAATTGTGAAGAGGAATATAAATATTTATGTACCTAACTTGTAACAATATTGTAATAATCTGTTATATACCGATATAAAGGATTGACAAACTTAAAAACAACCTTTAACATGGAGAAATAGAATTCAATTATCATTTGTGTACGAAAAGAAAAATATATTTATTATATCTATATGTGTTACTCTTCAATATTAAAGGAGAAGAAAAATGGCAACAGCTATAACTGAAATGAAAAAAGCTAAAACTGGCTTTAATGATGAATTCGAAAACTATTTAAAAAAACAATGCATTAAAACTACTTTTAATGGGTCTGAATTGGAATCTTTTTCTTGGTATAAAAAAGTTCTTGGACTAATTTAAGTTTTAATGTGTATACAATAGAGCTTATGCTCTATTGTTAGGAGCACGAGGACAAGATTTACAGATAGTGTTAGTTTACTTTTTATGTGTAGGGAATATCGAACTTTAATTTTGGAGTTATTGTTTAAGTTCTAATAACATTTGAGGGAAATCTATATTATCAAAAAGAGATTCATCAAAAAAGAGTCTTTGTGAATTGTTTGTTGAGGAATATGGAATAAATAAAGGAATTGAGCTTTCTTTATATTCTTTTTTACAGATACAAAAATCGCAATTATTCTTAGTAAAATCATAACATCCAATTATAATTTGTTCTCCTAAAATTTGCCTAACAAAATTAGTATTTATACTATTAGAAGTTAAACTAATACCATCTGCTTCTATTAAAGAAGCAACATCAACTCTATCTTTGATAATTAAAGTAAAATCATCAAAGATTGTATATAGTTGTTTTACTTGAAATGCAATATCTAAAAGCTTTTGTGGATAATTTATAGTTGATAATTCTATAATATCAATACCTGACGATAATGATATTGCAATTCTATCAAGTAATTCAGAATTATTCTCATATTTATCTATTAAAATTGATAAATACAATTTTTTGTTACTTATTTTTAGTTTAATATGATTTTCTCTTAATTTATTATTCATTATTAAAAATCCAATTTATAAATCTAAATTATATACTACTGATTATATAATAAAGTCTGTTTTAATAATTATTTTTAAAATTATTCTGTAATTGGGTAAAATATCATGAGTAAACTCAATTACAAAAAACTTTCCATATTTGATTTAGTATTGTATACACAAAAAGCAGATTTAAAAGCCACTGCAGAATTAATAAAACGTATACAAAAAGATATTTTTACTCTTTTTTGTCACTTATGCCCTCCTAATGATAGAATTGCAGATCTTACACAAGAAACCCTAATTAAAGTAGTTAAAAATATTAAC
>CALUWB010000062.1 GCA_944324375.1 Candidatus Gastranaerophilales bacterium
TATTCGCCGGAACGTATCAATCCGGGGGATAAATTACATACGGTAGAAAAAATCAAGAAAGTAACTTCTGGTTCTACGCCGGAAATTGGACAGAAAGTCAATGAAATTTATGCTTCTGTGATTACGGCTGGTACACATTTGGCTCCCAGTATTAAAGTGGCCGAAGCGGCGAAAGTGATTGAAAACTCTCAACGAGATATCAACATTGCTTTCGTAAATGAATTGTCTAAGATCTTTAACAAGATGGGATTGGATACACAGGATGTATTGGAAGCAGCTTCTACCAAGTGGAATTTCTTGCCGTTTAAACCGGGATTGGTAGGAGGTCATTGCATCGGTGTAGATCCGTATTATTTGGCTCAGTGCGCCCAGCGTCATGGTTATAATCCTGAGATTATTTTAGCAGGTCGTCGGATGAATGACGGTATGGGAGAATATGTAGCTAATGAAACGGTAAAATTGATGTTGAAGAAAGGTATTCAAGTATTAAATTCTAATATCTTAATTCTTGGTTTTACTTTTAAGGAGAATTGTCCGGATGTTCGTAATACAAAAGTGATAGATATTTACAAGGCTTTGAAGGAGTATAATGTCAATATTACAGTTTATGATCCTTGGGTTAATCCTGCTGTCGCTAAGCACGAATATGGTATTGATATAGTAAATGCTTTGCCTGAAGATAGATTTGATGCTGCTATTTTGGCAGTGGCTCATAATGAGCTGAAGACTTTGGATGTGTTATCTCTTGTTAAAGTAAATCATGTCATTTTCGATGTGAAAGGAATTCTTAATAAAGATATTGTAGATGGCAGACTATAAAGTAATATTTTAATATTATAGAGCAAGAACATTGTTGTTTATAAAGAATATTCAACATTGTTCTTGTTTTTATTATTCCTATTTAGATTATGAAAATTCTAGATTTAATAAGACTCATTATTAGAAAAATAAATGAAAGGAGAATGACTCCTACAGAATATGCGCGTTATGTTGGAGTTAATATCGGTGATAATAATCTAATGGGTAAAGGTCATTGGGGGGCTGAACCTTATTTAATAACGGTAGGCAGTAATTGTCAATTAACTGATGTTAGAATTTTTACTTATGGAGGAGGAAATTTTATTCGTAGGCAATATCCTAGCTTTGATGCTTTTGGTAAGGTCGTGATAGGGAATTGGGTGTATATAGGAACAGGTTCAATGATAATGCCTGGAGTTACAATCGAAGATAATGTTTTAGTTGCTGCAGGGAGTGTAGTAACAAAATCAGTTCCAGCTAATGTTGTTGTTGCAGGAAATCCTGCTAAAATAATTTGTACTATCGATGATTATATTAAAAAGAATCTAAAATGGGATCTAGGGACAAAAGGATTATCAAAAGAAGAAAAATCTAAGTTATTAATGAATTTAGATGAATCAAAGTTTATAAAAAAGCCATTCTTGATTCCATAGAAAATATAATTATATGAATGAGAAAAATAAACGTATTGTAAAAAATACATTTTTTCTGTATTTGAGATTGTTTGTGATAATTCCTTTATCTTTTATAACATCGCGAATATGTTTTAATGAATTAGGCGTTAATGATTTTGGTATTTATGGTTTAGTAGCAGGTTTGGTCGTTATGTTTTCAAATTTACGAGTCGCATTTGCATCTGCTACTCAAAGATATTATAATGCAATTATAGTGAAAGATAATAATATAGCTTTAAACCATGCTTTGTTTACTAGCATTATAATTCATTTTGTTTTAGCAATAATTTTAGTAGGAATAATAGAAACTTTCGGATTATGGTATATAAGTAATAAAATGGTTTTGCCTATGGAGCGAATTTCAGCTGCTAAGATTGCATTTCAGACTGTAGTTGCTTCAACTGTTTTGATAATATTGACTATCCCGTTTGAAGCCATGATAATAGCATGTGAAAAATTATCTTATTACTCGTATGTAGCAATTATGGAAGTTGTCCTTAAATTGTCCTTGGTTTTATTGCTAGTTTTCGTTGACTCTGATAAATTAATTTTATATTCTTTTCTGATGATGTGTTCATCATTGATAACTTCATTAATGATGATTATATATGTTCTGCGAATAAAGAATGTACGTGTAATAACTGTTTTTGATAAACTATTATTTAAGAATATGTTATCATTTGCAAGTTGGAATTTTTTGGGTAATATAAGTTATTCATTAGTGAATGAAGGATTGAATATAATATTGAATATTTTCGGAGGTGTGGTAGCAAATGCAGCACGTAGTATTGTTTGCCAAATACGTTCAGTTATAAATCAAATGATAACTACTCCGAGTACAGCTATAATGCCTCAAGCTACACAAAATTATGTGATAGGAAACTATAAGCGATTTAATGAACTAATATGTGCATTCTCTAAATTTTCTTTTAGTGTGGCTTTGGCTATTGTTAGTTCTATGATCTTTTATATATCTGATATTATAAAGTTATGGTTAGGTAATGTTCCACAGTATTCTGTTAGTTTTTTAGCCTTTACTCTACTTTGGATCTTAATAAGATCTTTTCATAGTTCTTTGGATATTGTTTATAAAAGTTCAGGTTTAGTAAAAAGATATCAACTAATAGCTGTTAGCGTATCGGTGATTAATTTACCTTTAAGCTATTTTGAATTAAAGTATGGGTTTCCTTTATATTTTATTTTCCTTAATCAGTTTGTTGTTGAATTAATTCTATGGGGAATATTAGTGTACAATGCGAGACATTCAGGCCTTGATATAATTATGTATAGAAATAGGGTTATTTATTCTGCAGTTATATTATCAATTTTTTCATTAGTGTTAAATTGGGGAGTTTATAAATTAATGCCAAGTTCTCTATATTTGGTAGGTATATTTGTATCTTTTATTATTTCTATTTTTGTCATATATATTTTGGGTCTCAATGAGCAAGAGAAAATACTCGTAAATTCATATATAAAAAAACATATAAGAAAGTAACTAAATGTAAATAGTTTAAATATGAAAATAATTGGGTATAAACATAATATGCAATTTTCTGCATATTTAATATATTTGTTAACATTGTTAGTAGGCCAGAATATTTTGTTGTTTGGTAGATTTAGCTTGCCTTTTTATGCTACGATATTGATGACTTTTAATATGTTTTTTCAAAAACGATATTGTTATAGAATGTTTGTAGGAAGAAAAGAGATACATATATACTTAGTATATGTGGCTATTTTTCTTTTCTGTTCATTTTTTAATGGTGATTTATCTTCAGGTCAAGAATATCTTGTCTCTTTGTTAGTTAAATATTGGGGATGTTTTTTAGTTTTTTTCTATACAAATATATATGTAAAAACACTTGATAATGTGAAAGAGGTTTTTATTCTTTTGATACTTATAGTAGCTTTTAATTCTGTTGTTAATCTACTCCAATTTGCTGAAAACTCATATGGATTATATATATATAAATTCTTTAATAATGTAGAACAAGAAACTTTTTTAGATTATATGGTAAATTCAGGTGTGGAATATGGGGAAGTCACAAGTTCTATCTTTACTGGTATTTTTGCATCTCCTGTTATGAATGGATATATATTAGCATCGTTAGGTTTTTTTTGCTTGTATTATTTGTTTAATAAATCACGATTGATAGTGGAGATTAGTTCTATTTTGGTCTTTGTGTCGGTATGTATATCAATTTTTGTAGTGCAGCAGAGAAGTGCATTTTACCTTTTTGCTTTGTCTTTATTGCTTATTTCTTTATTGTCTAGAAAAAGAATAATTTTATTTTTAATAATCTTATTATCTACTGTTTATACAGTTTCCAATTTTGATTTGGAATCGATGATGGGACGTTTATTTAATTTTGAAGATTCTGCGAGAGATGTTATTTATAATTCTGCATATGAATATATTAAATCAAATTTTCTTTTGGGAGGAAGAATTGCTTTTTCTAAAGTGGTAGGGTTTTCTTCTCATAATATTATCTTTAATAGTCTAATATACTCAGGCATTTTTTTTTTTTTTTTTATATTTATTATATTATATATTATGTTGAAAAATATATTGTATACTTATTTGTGTGCGTTAAGAAGAAAAGATATAAGTATTGAAGTTTTATGTGGAATGGGATGTGCAATATATAATCTTATTAGTTTTACTCATAATAATTCTTTGGTAACTGGGGATTATCTTATTTGGTTATTGTATATTTTAATGTCTATTTCAATAAGGAAGAAAAGAGTCTTAAAATAAAACTAACGGAGGGCTGAGATGAAAATTTTATTTATTGGAGGATTGCAATGTGGTGGAGCTGAACGTCAAATGACAACTTTGGCTAGAGAGTTAAAACAAAAAGGTTTTGATGTACATTATTTATATTCTGTTGAATCTGGTACTTTTTTCTTGAGCGAAATTCAAAAAATGGATATTGCATGTCATTGTATAAAAGTGCCTTATATTGTAGCTGTATTGAGACTATCTATACCTTTCTTATATTATTCTTTGGTGAAAATAATAAAGAAAGAGAAGTTTAATGTTGTTATTTCATTTCTTGGTATGTGGAATTTTATAAATTGTATGGCTTCTAAGAAACTTCACGGATCTTTTTTAGCTATAACAGGATTGAGAAACAATAGGGCTGATGCTATGATTACAATGAGACATAAGTTTTATATAAAATATGAAAAATATGCTTCTTGCAAAGTTAGCAATTCAGAAAATGCAAAACAAAGTTTTTTGAAGATTTATCCAGAATACGAAGGAAAACTGATAACGATTTATAATATGGTAAATCTTCCAAAAATTGACTCTGTTTATTCTATCAGAAAAAATAATAAAGTGAATATTATTGTTCCAGCATCATATCGAGATGTTAAAAATGCGAAAGGGCTTGTTGAAGCTTTACGATTGATGGATAAAGAACAACTTGAAAGAATAAAAATAGATTGGTATGGTACTATTGACAAGATCTCTTTAAATTATTATACTGAATTAAAGGAGTTGGTAATTAAATATAATTTAGCTGAAACTATTGTTCTGAATGGAGCTACAAATGATATTGCAAATAGGGTGAATGAATCAGATGTTGTTGCATTGTTTAGTAAGTCTGAGGGATTACCGAATGCTATATGCGAAGGAATGATGCTCGGTAAACCAATTATTATGACAAGAACTTCAGATTATGAAATAATGGTTAATGATGATAATGGAATATTATGCGATTCTTATGATTCTTTGTCTATTAAAGAAGCTTTGGTAAGATATGGGAATATGGAAAATTCTCAACTTATAGCAATGGGAAAGGCTTCAAGAAAAAAAGCAGAAATATTATTTTCAAGAGAAAATGTTATAAAACAGTGGATTGATTTAATTTCGAAATAGTATGCATATGTTTAATTTTATTAAAACAATTTGGTGGCAATTTATTAAAACTCCTTATTCTTATGCTAAACATGTGGGGGTTAAAATGGGTGAAGGATGTTATATTTCAACACGGAATTTTCCAACAGAGGCATCTTTTATAGAATTAGGTAATTATGTAAGAGTTGCAAAAGGAACTTCATTTTATACCCATGGTGGTATTTGGTCTTTGAGAAATATATACAATGATAAAAAATTGGATTATTTTGGTAAGATCAAAGTTGGTGATAATACATATATTGGAGAAGATTGTAAAATAATGCCAGGTGTTACTATTGGTCGTGAATGTATAATTGGTGCAGGAACCGTACTTTCAAAGAGTGTTCCTGATGGATGCATGGTAGCGGGAAACCCATGTAAATTCATAGGTTATACAGATGACTTTTATAAAAGAATTAAGAGAAAAAGTGTTGAATCAGGTAATATGGCTTATGTTGAGAAAATGGCATACTTAGATTCTTTGCCTGATACAGATTTTGTTGTTAAGGATTTAATTAGGATTCCTGAGGATAAAGTTAGAAGGTAATTAATCCAGTAATTTTTTATATTAGTATTTTTGATGATTCTTTTTATGTGTATTGATATAAATATATGATGAGTAGAAAGAGATTGTATTAGTCATATATTATTCTGTTGTTTATTTTTGTGTTGCACAATAATGTCCAAAATTCTATTGTTTACAGAGAATCTAGGCTCTGGTGGGGCTGAAAGACAATTAGCCGGCCTTGCAGTTTTTTTGAAAAATAAGGGCTACGATGTTCAGGTTGTTACATATTTAAAACGCCAATTTTATGAGCAATATTTAATTGATAATGGTGTTAAGTATAAATTACATCCTGAATTATTTAATAAATATACACGGATTTTCTATTTGTATAAGGTTATAAAGTTCTATAATCCTAGTGTGATAATTTCATTTTTACCTTCTGCAAATATTTCAATGTGTTTAGCCAAGATATTTTATTCTTGTTTGCTAATTGTATCAGAACGATCTCATACAATGACTTTTGATTGGAAAACGAAGCTTCGATATAATTTATATCGAATAGCTGACTGGATTGTTCCTAATTCTGTTTCAGAGGCAGATAATATAAGAGAGCATTTTTCATTTCTCAGAAAAAAAATCAAATCTATTCCTAATTTTGTGGATGTTGAATATTTTCAACCTATTCCTAAATGGCGTATTAATGATGTTCCAACATTTTTATGTGTAGGCCGTTTGATCCCTTCTAAAAATGTTATACGTTTAATAGATGCTGTTAAGTTATTGGTTGATAAAAATATAAAATTGAAATTTTGTTGGGTTGGTAAACAATATGATAAAAAATATTTGTTGGAAGTTCAAAATAAAATTGAACAATATAATTTGGAAAATATTTTTTATTTGAAGGATCAAACTGAAAATATTCTTGAAGAGTATCAGTTGGCTGATTATTTTTGTTTGCCAACACTATATGAAGGATATCCGAATGTGATTTGTGAAGCTATGAGCTGTGGTTTACCTATAGTTTGTAGTAATGTTTATGAAAATTCTAAAATTGTAATTGAAGGAGAAAATGGTTATTTGTTTGATCCTAACCGAGTAGAAGAAATAAAGGATTCTATTATAAAAATTCTTTCTTTAGACAATTTATCTCTAAATATAATGAAAGAAAGAAATAGAAATAAAGTTATAATTAACAATTCTAAAGATTCTTTTGTGGAACAGTATATCAGTTTATTTGTATGAAAGTTTTTATTTTATTCATATATTATTCTTTTTTGCAGTATCTTCCTGCAACGGATAATGCATATAGAATATATACTTTTATAAGAAAAATTCGTTCTGCAGTGGGTAAATTTATATTTACGAAATGTGGAAATAATATAAATATTGAGAAGAAAGCAAATTTTGGAACAGGATCAGGAATCGAAATCGGGAATAATTCTGGTTTGGGTATAAATTGTAAAGTAAGAGGACCATTGCAGATAGGAAATAATGTTATGATGGGACCTGATGTAATTATTTTTACATCAAATCATGAAACGTCACGTACCGATATTCCTATGAGAGGGCAAGGCTCTACATTACCTCAAAAAGTAACTATTGAGGATGATGTGTGGATTGGAGCTCGCGTGATTATTCTACCTGGGGTTACCATAGGTAAAGGAGCAATACTTGCAGCAGGAGCGGTTGTATCTAAAGATGTTCCTGATTATGCTATTGTTGGAGGCGTTCCTGCAAAGGTTTTGAAATATAGAAGATAAATATAGTATGAAAGTTTTATTATTAAGTACTGGTGGCCGTATTGGAGGGGAAGAAACCTTTACCAAAAATTTAGCACTGGCATTAGAGAAAAGAGGACACTTCGTAATTGTTTGTCCAGGAGGAGAGATCCAAAAAGCAGATCTTTTGAAATGTGGTATAAAAATTTGTGATGTTGATATAACATCGCGAAAACCATTGGGAATATATAAAGCTGCAAAAAAAATTCAGGAGTTTGCTATTCAAAATAGTATTGATGTCATTCATGCACAGTCCATAGGTCCTGCCTTGATGGGGGTGATAGCAAAGAAGATCTTTAAATGTAAAATTCCTTGGATTTGGCACAATCATGGAATTACAGATTTTGCATATAAATATGTTGTTCGGCATTTAGATGCTTTAGATCTGGTTATATCTAATTCAGATTATGTGTATGTAATGTTGAGGAATCATGGTATTAGTTTAGCTAAGAGTAAACGAATTCATAATGGGATAGATATTTCAAAATTTGAAGTAACAGTAGAGGAAAAAGAATTAAATAGACGAAAACTTGTCAGTGAATTTAATATTCCAATTGGAAATTCTGTAGTTACATATATTGGACGTTTTTCTCCTGAAAAAGGGGTCGATGTTTTGTTAAGTGCTTTTAAACAATTATATGAAAAAAGAAAAGACATTTCTTGCCTATTAGTTGGAGATGGAATTGAAAAAGACAAGTTCTTGAATTTTGCAAAAACTAATTCTTGTGGAGCGAATATATATTTTGCAGGTTTTAGGTCAGATATCAAGGAAATACTATCAATGAGTGATATCTTAATTCTTCCATCGCACATAGAAACTTTTAGCTTGACAACATTACAAGCTTTTGCTGTGGGAACACCGGTTATAGCTAGTGATGTAGGTGGTACTCCAGAACAAGTTCTTTCTAAGTTTAATGGACTTTTATTTAAGGATAATGATATTATGGATTTAACTGATAAAATACAATATCTATTATCTAATAGAAAGATCGCATATAGGTATAGCTGTAACGCTAAGTCGTTGAGTGATAGCTATCTTAATGATGATCGAATGATTGATGAAATAGAGTATGAATATAAAAAATTAATTCAAGGAAAATGAAAGTAGCGTTTTTAACGATGGGAAAAGATATAGGAGGAGCTAAACAGGATGTTATAACTCTTTCCCAACAAATAGCTGATAAAGGACATGAGGTTTATGTAATTTCAGCTCCGGGCGTTATGGATAAGGAATTGGCAGGTACTAAAGTTCATTTTGTTCCTGCTGAATTTTATACTCGTACTCCATGGGGGTTGTTTAAAGCTTCACGTAAGTTATTACAAATTGTTCGTAAAGAAAAAATAGAACTAGTGAATCCTCAAGGTTTTTTCACTGCAATCATAGCTTGGCTGATGCGTTTTAGTATTACTCCTTCTTTTATTCCAATTGTAACGACTATACATATGTTTTCTTCTTTAGAATTTTATAAGTATGCGTGGATGTTGAATATTTTTTCTAAAGAAATAATTACGGAGTCCAATTGTGAACGTGTTCGTTTAGAAGGCGGTGGTACAAAACGAACGAAAATTACGGTAATCAATAATTCTGTTGATATGAAAAAGTTTTCTGTTGAAAATTCTATTCCTATTCTAAGGCAAGAGTTTCATATATCTGAAGGAGTGCAAGTATTTGGTATAATTGCAAGATTAAGCCCAGAAAAAAGGCATGCAGATTATATTGACGCAGCAAAAATTGTTCATCATAATAATCCAAATACCCACTTTTTTATTGTTGGAGATGGTCCTACTAGAAAAGAAATGGAATTGTATGCAGGAAATTGTGATTTTATTTCTTTTACAGGAATGAGAAGTGATATCCCTAATATTCTTAGAAGCTTAGACTGCTTTGTTCTTTGTTCGGAAGTAGAATCATTACCACTTTCTATTCGTGAAGCAATGAGTATGAAACTTCCTGTTGTTGTAACAGATGTTGGTGGAAATAGAGAAATTGTAGCGGAAGGTATTACTGGATATTTAGTTCCAGCTAAATCTCCTGAGAGATTGGCAAATGCTATGTTGAAAGTTGCAAATAATAAAATGCAATCTATTCAAATGGGAATAGAGGCATGGACATTTTGTAAGGATCGTTTTGATGCTGTTAATTGGGCAGAATATACCGAACAAAAATTTCAATCAGTTATAAAACAGTAAATTAATTATGGATCTTATCATTGGTGCAGGCATTACAGGCCTTTCGTATGCCGCTTATTCGAATAATGATTACATGATAATCGAAAAAGAGCATGAAATAGGAGGATATTGTAGAACTATTCATCAAGATGGATTTGTTTGGGATTATTCAGGACATTTTTTCCATTTTCAAGATGAGAAAATAAAACAAGACGTAATGTCCCATATGGATCCATCTCAGATATTATCTGTAACAAAGAAAACGCAGATTAAATATCGAGATTTAATGATTGATTATCCATTTCAAAAAAATATTCATCAGCTACATAAAGAGGAGTTTATTGATTGTTTGTATGACTTATTCCAAAATCCATATCATGACTACTCTTCTTTTAAAGAAATGCTATATGCCAAATTCGGAAAGTCTATTGCTGAAAAATTTCTTATTCCATATAATGAAAAATTATATGCTTGTGATTTAAATTCATTAGATGTGGATGCAATGGGACGATTCTTCCCTTTTGCAAATAAAGATGATATTATTTTAAACTTTAAATTTGCAAAAGAACAATCATATAATGCTCATTTTTTATATCCTCGAGGTGGGGCTATTGAGTATGTTAAATCTGTATGTGGAAAAGTAAAAAAAGATAGAATATTCCTTAATGAAGAACTTTTGGATATAGATGTATATAATAAAATTGCTTATACAAATAAGCGTAGAATAAAATACGATAATATAATTTCAACTATACCCTTTCCATATTTGCTAAAGCAAACACATATTGATTATGATAAATCATTATATACTTCTAATCAGGTTTTAGTATTTAATATTGGCTTCAATAAAAAAGGGTTAGAAAGAGTTAATAATTGGATTTATTTTCCTGAGAAAAAATATTTATTTTACCGGATAGGTTTTTATGATAATATATTTCAATCGGATAAGTTATCTGTTTATGTTGAAATCGGTTATAGAGAGAACGATATAATTGATCCTGATAAAGCATTACAAGATACTCTAATTGGAATGAAAAAGGCTGGTATTATTTCGGATCATGAAATAGAATCTATGTGTACTTTAGTCATGAATCCTGCTTATGTTCATGTAACTAAAAATATGGAAATAGATAAACTTGCAAAAATGAAATTGCTAAATGGTTTAGATATATATTCTATTGGTCGATATGGAAGTTGGATTTATTGTTCAATTGAAGATAATATAAAAGAAGCCAAAACTTTGGCACATCAATTAGAGTCAAGATGAGGAAAGATGTAACAATCATTATTCCTACATTGAATGAGGAAAAATTCATAAAGGAATGTATTTCGTCTGTTATAAATCAAACTTTTCCATTTGATTTAGTTAATTTATTAGTGATAGATGGGGGTAGTAAAGATAAAACTTGTGGTATAGTTAAAAAGTATGCGGAAGCATATTCTAATATTCATCTATTGCAAAATCCTAAGAAGATTCAATCAGTGGCTTTTAACATTGGGGTTTCGAATTCTGTGGAACCTTATATAATTCGTTTGGATGCGCATGCATCATATGATAAATATTATATTGAAAAATGTGTGTCTCATTTGATGAATGATAAACAAATTGGTAATGTTGGCGGACGCTGTTTGATGAGATCTAAAAAAAATGGTATAATTGCACAAGCAAACGTAATTTTAAATCAATCAAAATTTGGAATAGGGGGTGCTGCGTTTAGAGTATCTACTAATGCTGCTTATGTTGATACAGTCCCTTTTGGAGCATTTAGAAGGACTGTTGTTGAACAAATAGGTGGTATGCGAGAAGATTTAGCTAGAGGAGAGGATAATGAATATAATTCTCGAATTCGTGAAGCTGGATTTAAAGTTTATTTCGATCCGACTATTATTTCAACTTATTTTGCACGAGAAACAGTATCTGCTATTACGAGACAAATGTATACTAATGGAGTATCAATAGGTAAATTGTTGCTTTGTAGTAAAGATTCTGTTGGAATAAGACATTTCGTTCCATTTTTATTTGTTTCTTGTATTATAGGATGTTTAGGGTTGGGTATATTTTCCCCGTTAATGTTTCTATTATTATCTATCATATTATTGATGTATATAGCTCTTGATTTAATAGCAACTAGTAATGAATGTGCTAAATTCGGATTGAAATATTTTTTTATATTACCTTGGTTATATTTTATTGTCCACATTTCATATGGGTGGGGAACAATTGTAGGAATATTACAAAATATAAAAAAGAATGAAAGTCATTAATAAGCAAGATTTAACCCAAACTGTTGAGATTTCACGAATTGATAAGAGGCTGCGTAAAAATTATAATATTCATGAATCATTAGATGAAACTGTTCATAAATTATTGAATGTGTTACAGCCTGGTACTGTTTTACCAATACATAGACACTTACATCCCCCAAAGAAAGAAACTATTGTTTTATTGCAGGGTAGCTTAATAATGGAATTGTATGATGAAAATAAACAAGTTGTAGCATCTTATGAGCTATCAGAAGAATCTGGTAATTTTATTTGTGAGATTTATCCTGAAGAGTGGCATACTTATTTTCCACTAGAGAAGGATACATTAGTTCTTGGTATTAAAGAGGGTCCTTATATTCCTTATAAAGATATAGATGTTTTAAAATAATGAATATGAATACGAAAAAGATTCCTTTTTCTCCGCCCGATATGAGCGAGAAAGAAGTGGCTTTGGTTGCAGAAGCCCTTCGTTCCGGTT
>CALUWB010000063.1 GCA_944324375.1 Candidatus Gastranaerophilales bacterium
TGATAAATTCAGAAGTGTTTTATTTACTGCAACAGTTTCAATTGCTGTTTTATATTTAATGCAAATAATTGCATCATTCTTCCACTATAGTATCCCTGGTATTTTTGAATCAGGTATGGTGGGGATTGGATTTAGTGTATTAGTTGTTGCTATTGCTGCATTAAACTTAATTATTGATTTTGATTTTATTGAACAAGGTGCAAGAAATATGATACCAAAAGACTACGAATGGTACGGAGCATTCGGTTTAATGGTTACTCTTGTTTGGTTGTATATTGAAATTTTAAAATTAGTAGCTAAATTAAGAGATAATAATAATTAATAAATTTAAATGGCTGAAGGATAAAATTCCTTCAGCCTTCTATAATATGGGGTTGGATGTATGATTTTAAATATTCTTTGTTTTTCAATAGGAGCGATAATTTCAGGGATAATTGTTAAATTATATTCTGATAAAAAATCACAAGAGGAGTTGATAAAAGTTAAGACTCAGCTTGAAACATTAGGTGATTTAGAAAAAATGATTAAATCTGATTTTTCAGAAATAGCTCGTGATACTATAAGAGAAGAACAAGAAGATTTAAGAAAGCAACATCAAGAGGCTTTGGATTTAAAACTTGCTCCTTTAGCTAAAGAATTAGGAGAATTTAAGACAAAAGTTGAAGATTTTAACACTATTGGTATAAAAAATACGGCAGCTTTAGTTGAAAAAATAACCAATTTAGAGAAAAGTACATCAGAAATAACCAAAGAAGCAAATCAATTAGCAAATGCTTTAACATCAAATCAGAATATAAAAGGTGCATATGGTGAAGGTTTGTTAGATACAATTTTGCAATCTTGTGGAATGCAAGAGGGAATTCATTATACAAAACAATTTGTTTCTAAATCAATAAGTGAAGATGAGACAACACATACAATAAGACCTGATGTAGTCTTAAATTTACCTGATAATCGCCATTTGATTATTGATTCAAAAATGACATTAACAAGTTATTTAGAATATATGCAAGATGAGGAACAATTACCAAAGTTTAAATCTGAGGTTAAAAAACGTATAATGGATTTAGCCGAAAAGAATTATCAAAAAGCAGATGATTTATATCAACCTGATTTTGTATTGATGTATGTCCCAATAGAAAATTCTGTAAATCTATTATATGAAGATAATGATTTAATTAATAAAGCATACAAAGCAAATGTAATTATTGTTGGAAC
Source organism: Candidatus Gastranaerophilales bacterium (assembly GCA_944324375.1). Taxonomy (GTDB): domain Bacteria; phylum Cyanobacteriota; class Vampirovibrionia; order Gastranaerophilales; family Gastranaerophilaceae; genus UMGS1585. Next base: position 1,219 of record CALUWB010000063.1, read on the forward strand.
ATCAGCATTGTTAACAACAATAAGACTTGTAAATCAATTATTATCACAACAAAAACAACAAGAAAGTGTTAATAAAATAGTTCAAGCCGGTACAAATTTATATGAAACATTTGCCAAATTCTGTGAAGATTTGTTAGATGTAAAAAAACGTTTTGAATTATTAAACACTCAGTTTAATAAGACTATTAATAGATTTCAAAGAAGTAACAAAAATAATCCAAGTTTATTTTCTCAAGTGGAAGCATTGAAGGATTATGGAATTACTACATCAAAGGAAATCCCAACAGAATTATTAGAGGAAGTTCAAGAAATAGAAGAAGTTGGTGTATAACCTTGTTGGTTCAGACATTCGGGTAATATCTTTTTTATTTTTAAATTGTAATATAAAAAATAAAAAAGGAGGACCAAAATGTCTGGAATAACAGTAGCACCGGTTTGTAAGCTTACAGAATTAAATCATCTTTTTATTGAATTAACGGCCAAAAATTGTAATCAAAGATGTAAAAAATGTTATATTGATTTCCCTTTGACAAAAAATGTTAAAGATTTTATTCAAGTAGATAAAATAAAACAAGCATTAGTTGATACAAAAGAATCAGATTTAAAATGTATCTATTTAACAGGTGCAGAGCCAATGACTCACCCAGATTTTAATTCAATTTTGAGATTATGTTTAAAAAGAACGAATGTATGTATCTTTACGAATGCTACTTTTATTAATGAGAAAAAGGCAAGGTTTTTGAAAAAAGTAGAGGATGAATCAGAATATCAAATAATTTTTAAACTATCATTTGCAAGTTATGATGAACAACGAAATGATGACATTCGTTTCCGTGGTGCATTTAGGCAAAACATGTATGCATTAAAATGTTTGGATAAATATGATTTTACGGCAATAATGTGTGTAAATAATTATTATCAAGAAGATGAACGTATAATCCAAAATGAGTTTCAGAGAATAATTCAAGAACATGAATTAAAAAATTCAATGGTACAAATAACAAAATGGTCAGGTGATAATAATTTAGTAGATATTTCAAAATTAGAAGATAATGGAATATATGACTGTTCAAAAGGTCGGTTATTAACTCAAAATGGTGTATTTTCTTGTCCTTTTCTAAGTAATGATTATCGAGGTCGAACAGGTAGTGATTTAAAAGATTATTCTCCTACAGTACGCTTAGAGACCGATTATTGCATTGCTTGCTTATCTAATAAAGAACCAATGTTCTCAATCAATATTTCTTAGTTTAATAAATAAAAACTTAAGGCCTATGATAAAAGTCATAGGCTTTTTTGCTGGCATGGGTTTTCTATTGATTTATTCTAAATAATTTAATATAATTAGACTGTGAACTAAATGTTCTGTTACAACTAAAAAGGAGAGAGACTTATGAGAAAGAAAAGTATCTTACCAAAGATAATGTTCTCTTTAATGTCATTATTAATGGTAAATGTACCGTCTTTTGCAAGTGAAGCATCTCTAGTCGTTCCTAATATAAAAGCTGATGTAACAAGCTATAATCTATTGTTAATAGGTTTAGCTGTTTCTATTATTGGCGTTATATTTGGATTCGTAGAGTTTTTAAAAGTTAAGAAACTTGATGTGCACACTGCAATGGCGAATGTAGGAAACACAATTTTTGAAACTTGTAAAACTTATCTTGTTCAACAAGGTAAATTTTTAATTGTGTTAGAAGTATTAATTGCATTATGTATTGCATTTTACTTTGGTTATTTAGAAAAAATGACTTTAACTAATGTATTAATTATTTTAGGTTGGTCAGTAATCGGTATTCTTGGTTCTTATTCTGTAGCTTGGTTTGGTATCAGAATGAACACATTGGCAAATGCTAGAACAGCATTCACAGCATTAAAAGGTAATCCTTTGAATATTTTAAATATTCCATTAAATGCAGGTATGAGTATCGGGGTTTTATTAGTATCGGTAGAACTTATAATGATGCTTATTATTTTATTATTTGTTCCTGGTGAAATTGCTGGAGCTTGTTTTATAGGTTTTGCAATTGGTGAATCATTAGGAGCATCAGCACTTCGTGTTGCAGGTGGTATCTTTACAAAAATAGCAGATATTGGATCAGACTTGATGAAGATTCAATTTGGTATTAAAGAAGATGATCCAAGAAATCCTGGTGTAATTGCAGATTGTACAGGTGACAATGCCGGAGATTCAATTGGACCTACTGCTGACGGATTTGAAACTTATGGTGTAACTGGTGTTGCATTAGTAAGTTTTATTCTTTTAGGTGTTTTAAAACCTGAATATCAAGTTACTTTATTAACTTGGATATTTACAATGAGATTTTTAATGATTATTACATCAGTATTAGCATACTGGGTAAATAAAGGTATTACTAAATTATACGCAGCTAAGACTCAAAAATTTGATTTTGAATTACCTCTATCTAATTTAGTTTGGTTAACATCAATATTCTCAATTGCAATGACATTTGGTGTAAGTAAATGGTTATTAGGTGGTTTAGCTGACTCTAATTTATGGTTAGTATTATCAATAATTATATCTTGTGGTACTTTAGGAGCTGCTTTAATTCCAGAAGCAACAAAAGTATTTACAAGTCCAAAAGCAAAACATACAAAAGAAGTTGTAACAGCATCTCAAGAAGGTGGTGCTTCTTTAACAATTCTATCAGGTATTGTTTCAGGTAACTTCTCAGGTTTTTGGATTGGTGCAATCATTGTATTATTAATGGGATTAGCTTATGCTGCTAGTACATATATCCCTCATACATTTATGATTTATCCATCAGTATTTGCATTTGGTTTAGTAGCATTTGGTTTCTTAGGAATGGGACCTGTAACAATTGCTGTTGATAGTTATGGCCCTGTAACAGATAATGCTCAATCAGTTTATGAATTGTCATTAATTGAAGAAATTCCTGATGTTGCAAGTGGCATTGAAAAAGGTTATGGTTTCAAACCAGATTTTGAAAATGCAAAAAGATATTTAGAAGAAAATGATGGAGCAGGTAACACATTCAAAGCAACATCAAAACCGGTATTAATCGGTACTGCTGTTGTTGGTGCTACAACTATGATTTTCTCATTAATATTAGTTATTCAACAAACATTAGGTATCACTCCTGAAATGATTCTTAACTTGTTAAATCCATATACATTGTTAGGATTTATCGCTGGTGGTGCTGTAATTTACTGGTTCTCAGGTGCTTCAATGCAAGCTGTAACAACAGGTGCATATTCTGCTACTGAGTTTATCAAAAACCATATTAAACTAGGTGAAGCAGATGATAAATCAGCTAATTTAGCAAATTCAAAAGAAGTAGTAAAAATTTGTACTCAATATGCACAAAAAGGTATGGTAAATATCTTTATTGCATTATTTGCATTTGCATTAGCATTAGCTTGTTTATCAGCTCCAGTAGCTTCAGATGCTACACCTGTATCATTCTTTGTAAGCTATCTAATTGCAATTGCAGTATTTGGTTTATTCCAAGCTGTATTTATGGCAAATGCTGGTGGTTGTTGGGATAACGCAAAGAAAATTGTTGAAGTAGATATGGCAGAAAAAGGAACACCTTTACATGAAGCAACTGTTGTTGGTGATACTGTAGGTGATCCGTTTAAAGATACTTCATCTGTTGCAATGAATCCAATAATTAAGTTTACAACATTATTTGGTTTATTAGCAATGGAAATTGCAATCAACCCAAGCTTTAGAGATTGTGCTAAGATTGCAGGTGTTGTATTCTTATTAATTGCTATTGTATTTGTAATTCGCTCATTCTATTCAATGAGAATTCAAGGTAATAAGTAATTATTCATAGAATATAATATAAAAGGGAATCTAATTTGTTTAGGTTCCCTTTTTAATTTACAAAAATTCAAAAAAGGGCAATTTATTTTTTCACAATGCTTTATATTGTAAAAGGTGGTGTTTATGTCTATAAATTTTAATGGTGTAGCAAAGATAAAGTATCAAAGCCCAAAAGAATTTGAAAATACTATTAAAAAATTGCAAGCTCAAGAAGTTTGTCCTTTTCCAAAATATTGTTTTCATAATAAGGTTACATCTAGTAAACCAATGTATTCACAATATGCAAATACTTGTTCAATATTAAATATTAATGATACAATGGTTCATTTATCTCCAGAGTTAAGAACTAGTAATTTGATGCAAAAAATAACAGATTTAATAAAAAAAGAAAAAAATGAGAAGGGCGATGTAACAGCATTTATTTTAGGTGGAAAAACAAAAGATAAAAATAGCTTCAATTTATTTAATGATATCGCTAACGTGTTAGATAAAGAAGGTGCTGATTTTAGTATGATTTGTGGAAAACAAGAGAAGCCCAAACAAGCATTAGATTCTTTATGTAAAGATGGAGATACTTTTATTTTTACACAAGAACATAGCCCTAAATTAGAGCAATTTGTAAAAGAAAACAAATCCCTAACAGGTGATGGTTTGCAAAAAGTTTTTGAACTATTTTATGATTTTGTAGAAATATCTCCAAAACATAAAATAATAAAATAACTTTTATATGACATCAATAACATTAATAGGACAATTACAGTTTAATTCTTCATGAGCTACAACAGTTATATTGTTTAAAAATTCTGAGAAAATTGAGAATGTCATATGTCTTATTTCCATTGGAACAATGAGTAAAATTTCTTCTAATTCATTAATTTCTGCTATTTTCTTTAATTTTTTAGCTAATTTACCTGCTACATTACCATCAACTTTGATAACAGCTTCATCTGTAGAATCCGTTAATTTAAACATTGTATCTAATGTTTTAGCCGAAAACTCAATAGCTTTAACTTCATCTCCTCGTGATGCTATATCTTTTGAAATATGTTTTGCTAATGATAATCTAATTTTATCAAGTAAACCATCTTTTGAAGGTTCATCAGAATAATCATTAATCTTTTCAAAAATATAGTCAATATCTCTTATTGAAATACGTTCTCTAATTAAACTTATAATAATATATTTTAATTCTGAAATAGTAATGAAATCAGGAATTATATTATTAATTAAGAATGAATTTCGTTTTTCAACTAATGTTATATATCTATTAATATCGCTATAATCTAATATTTCTGAAACATATTTAATTCCAATGAATTCAATCGCTCTTGCGATATATTCAATAGGAGTTAGTCCTTCACTCCAAAAATCTTCACTTTCATCATTTGGAATCCACCAAATTTCTTTTTCTGTGATTATGTCTTTTGAAACAATTGTTCCTTTTGGTTTTCTTGTTATATTTAAATCATTTTTAAAAAATGCTTTATGTTCAGGTATTGCAATTGTTTTATATACATTTAAAGAATGTACGCATATTGAAAATTCATAAGGTTCTAAATCTTCATCGTCTTTAAAAACCATTCTTGGTAGAACATATCCAAGAACATCGGTTAGTTTTTGTCGTAGTTTAACAGTTTCAGATAATAAATCATCTTCAGAATCTGGACTTACAAATTCAATAAGTTCTTCACTTAAATTAACCGTGAATTTTTCTTCTCCAATTCTAGAATACATAACTCCAGGAGATAATTCTCTAGTTAAATCTTGTTTAAATTGATCTAATTTATTTAGTTCTTTTTGTATTTGTGTATTTAATGTACTTCTTTGAGATAATTCTTCTTTTTCTAAATTTGATTTAATTTTAGCAATTTTTTGTTTTTGTTCTCTAATTTTTGCTGTAATTTCTTTACAAGTTTCGTAAGGGGTTGAATTTGATGAAGCAAGCATTTTTTCCATTTGTGATTTGAAATTATTTACTTTAACAATTTTTTCAAATTGGTCATCTTCTTCAGTTGATTCTTTATCTCTCATAAAAATACAATTGTATTGAAATTCATCTTCATATTCAACTTCATGCATAGTATACAAATCCCAACCTGCGTCTGACATTTCATTAAGCAAGTCTTCTAATAATTGTTTGTCGTCTGTTGGTACTGATTTAATTATGTATTCCATTTTTCTGTTAAACATTCTCATTACCTCTTATTACTTTGTATACTAATTGGTTATTGTAATTATTTTCATCTGAGATACTATAAGCATCATAACAATATTTTTTTACAAGTTCAATATCTTCATTCTTATTTGCATATATTGTAAATAAAGTATCACCTTCTTTAACTTCTTCTCCTGTTTTTTTATTTAAGAAAATCCCAACACTTCTATCGATTTCGTCATTATTTTTTGTTCTAACAGCTCCAAGATGTTTACAAGCATATGCAATTTTATATCCATCAATACGACTTACAAATCCATTTTTGTTGCAACGACACCTATATCTATATTGAGGTAAATCAAATAAATCATATGAATCTATAACTTTATCGTTACCTTTTTGTTTTTTTATAATAGCTCTAAATGTTTCAATTGCTTTTCCAGAATCAACCAAATATTTTAAATATTCTTTTGCTTGTTCAATATTTTCATAGCGTTTTAGAGTAACTAATGCAGTGGATGCAAATTCATAAGTTAATTCAGCTAAATCTCCAGTTGTTATATTTCCTTTTAAAAATTCAATTGCTTCTATTACTTCAATAGCATTTCCAACAGCTCTTCCTAAAGGTTCATCCATAGAAGTTATAATTGTAGTAATTGTTTTATTAAATCTTTTTCCAACCTGAATCATTAAATTAGCTAGTTTTTCAGCAGCTTCAGTTGATTGTAATGAAGCACCTGATCCATATTTAACATCAATAATTATGTTGCCAGCTCCTGTTGCGATTTTTTTAGACATAACAGAAGCTGTAATTAAAGGTATAGAATCCATAATGCTTGTTGTATATTTGATAGCTTGTAAACTTTTATTTGCAGGAGCAATATTATGAATATTTGTAGAAATAGCAAATTTAACATTTTTTAGTTGGTTTATAATATCAGGAATAGCAAGATTTGCATTAAAACCAGGAATTGATTTTAATTTATCAATTGTTCCACCAGTATATCCAATCCCAGGGCCTAATAACTTAATCATAGGAATACCAGCTGCAACCATAAGTGGAATTAATGTTATTGTTAATTTATCACCAACTCCTCCTATGGAGTGTATATCAATAACTTGTGAAGTCATTTCTTGAAGATTAATTATATCTCCAGATTGAATAAGAGCATCTGTAAGAAAAGTAGTTTCATTTTCATTTAATCCCTGAAAATATATTGCCATTAACCAAGCACTTATTTGATAATCTGCGATTGTATTATTAATTAATGAATCAATAATATAATTAATTTCTTCTTTAGAGTGTTCTTTTCCTAATTTCTTTTTTTCAATAATATCAATAATATTCAAATTTATTTAGTTCCTTTTAATTTTTCAATAACAAGATCTGTTATATCCATACCACCAATAAAAACAGCTCTATCGCTAATAACAGCATTAAGTTTATGTTGTACCATTATATCAGTAGCTGCAGCTTTAATTTTTTCATAAATTTCATTTTCACTTTTTGCTTTAAGTTTTAAATATGCAGTTTCTTTTGCTTTAAAATCGTTAGCTACTTTATCTTGAAAATTTTTCTTTTGGATTGGCGTATCAATAGACTTATATTCTTTTTCTTTATCAACTAAATATTGTTGTAATTCAAGAGCCTTAGAATCCAAAGATTTCATTGTATCTCTTGCAAAAGGCGTTGATTCAACAACTCTTTGATAATCAATATATCCTAGTCCATCTGCAAGAGCGAAATTGCTAATGCTTAAAACTGTAACTAAACTCAGAATAAAAAGTTTTAAATGTTTCATAATATTTCTCCTTATGTTTAATAATATATTAATACATCAAGTCTCCAACACCAAATGTGAAGTATCCACCTCTAGAACCATATTCTCCTGGATTTGTAATTGGAATACCGTAATCAACTGATAAAGGACCGATTCCAGGTATATACAATTTTAAACCAACCCCAGCAGTAATGGCTTGCATTGGTCTATCAAATAATTCATCTGTTACGTATGGACTAAATACCTTACCTGCATCAACAAAGAAAGTCAAGCGAAGATTTTTAAAGAAGTTTGCTTTTAGCCTATCTAAGAATAAAACAGGTGTCGCTAATTCTACAGAACCCATTACGAAAGCATCACCTGTACCTACACCATTAACTTTGTATCCTCTAATTGTATATGGTCCACCAAGTCTATATGCCATAACTTCAGGCATGTCATCACCATGTATTTTCCCACCTGCTCTAGCTGTAAATGATAAAGATGAAAATCTAGCAATAGGTACAAACTTTTTAACCATACCCGATAATTTTCCATTAGTTTTATTGAAACCATCTAAACAGAAAGCTTCATCAAATCTTGCAGTTGCTAAAACACCGTTTCTAGGGTTAAGAGCTGAGTCTCTAGTGTCATAAACAATTCCAGGGCTAATGTTAAAGAATATACCACCTTCTAATTGTTTTGCACGTTGAGCTATATCAAGCCCTTTCGCTGCATACATGCCAGCAATTCTGTTGTAATCACCTTCCATTACATTAATTTTTTCAATACCAAATGATAAAGTAGATGATAAATGTTCATTTGATTTAATTTTATGTCCAATAGTTGCTTCTAAACCAAATCTTTCTTCAACAGCAAGTGGAACTTGATAACTACCTAAACTTCTATAGAATAATTTACTCATAAAAGAATTATCAGCATTTAAGAAATATGGTTCAAAGAAACTTATTTCGCCTTGCATGTTCATATAATCTTTGATTGTTGAGTCACTCATAATAATCCCTGAACCAACTAAACCATTAATTCCGAGTCTTTGGTTTAATCCTCTAAAGTTATTTTCAGTAATCCCAACAGAACCAAATGCTCCAGTGTGAGAATCTAAACCTCCACCTAATGATACAGTTGCAGTTCTTTGTTCTTCAACATTTATAGTAATATCAAACTTTGTTGGGTCGTCATCACATACTTCGATGTTTCTATCAACATTTTTAAACGCTTGTGTGGAGTATAATCTAACTAAATCTTTTTTCAATATGTTATCGTTATATACAGTTCCAGGTTCGGTCATTATATTTCTTGCGATAACATAATCTTTAGTTTTTTGATTCCCAGATATCATTATTTTATTGATAGTACCCTCAATAATTTCAAAGTTAATAGTTCCATCAGGGTCATCAGAAACAGCATTTACTCTAGCTAGAATGTATCCTTTTGAATTATAACAATCATTAATGTTTTCAATTGCTTCATTAATTTTACCAATATTTTGAGGCTGTCCAATTAAAGGTAAAACATATTGCATTAATTCTTCTGTTGAAACAACAGAATTCCCCTCAATTGTAACATTTGTAATTGGTAAATTTTCTTCTACTACTAATTTTAAGGTAATTGAACCATCTTTATTTTCAATAGGAACAGCTTTCATTCTATCTGTAAAAAAGCCTAATTGGTATAGGGATTTTAAACCTTCCTGTATTGTATTAGTGTTATAAATATCTCCACTATGAATATTAAATTTTGATAATATATAGCTTGAAGTTACTGCGTTTGCGCCAATAACTTGAATATCGTTAATATACTTAATAGGTTGAGATGATTGGATATTGTCAATGATTTCAGCATTTTCTGTATTATGATTTATTTTTTCTGAGGCATAAGAGTATAATGTACAAAATTGTACCCAAATAAGCAAAAATACTCCCAATATTATTTTTTTTATATTAAGTGAGTTCAACAACTCCAATCCCCATACTATATAATAAAAAAGTATATCATAAACAAATTTCTAGTTCTAAAAAATTTACATAAATTTGTATAACAACTTTGAAGTAAAAAAAATACTCTATTGCATAATGTTTCCATTATTTATCTTGTATATGATAACATCCTTTAAAAATTGTTTGTCAAATAATATTGTATCGACTGATGTGATAATAGTTTGTGTATCATTTTCAATTGTTTTTAATAAATAATTTTGTCTAATATCATCTAATTCTGCAAGTACGTCATCGAGAAGTAAAATTGGAGATTCTCCAATTTTTTCTTTAATGAGGTTAATTTCAGCTAATTTAAGAGATAGTACGATAGTTCTTTGTTGTCCTTGTGATGCGAATTTTGTTGCATCTTTATTGTTGATAAAAAATAAAATATCATCTCGATGAGGTCCAACACATGCCTGTTTTCGAGCTATTTCTTCAGCTTTTCTTTCACTTAGTTGTGTTTCTAAATATTTTGCAATTTCTTCGATATTAGAAATTGTAATGCTGTATTTTAAATCAAAATCTTCAAATTCTGCAATATTATTATGTTTAATGATTGCATGATTTTTCAATTCTTTTAAAAATTTTTGCCTTAACAATATAATGTTTGAACCAGTGATAACTAATTGTTGATTATATATATCTAATAAATCAAAATTAATGTCTGGTTGTTTTAGCAAATTATTTTTTTGAATTCTAATTTTTTCGTATTTGCTAATTCTTTCATCATATGCTGGATAAATTTGTGATATTGCCCTATCTAGCCATGTTCTTCTATCTTGTGGTGAACCTCTTAGTAATAATAAATCTTCTGTTGAAAATAGAACTGTTTTAATTGCTGATTTGAAGTTTTTAGGTGTCGTTTTAAGTGCATTTAACTTGAGTACTTTTTTAGAGTTTTCAAAGCATAAATCCATATCAATATTTGTATCTGCTTTTATAATATTTGCACTAATTTCAAATTTTTCAGCATTAAAATTCAATAACTCTTTTATATTAGGTGTTCTTGGAGATTTAAGATGTGACAAAAAATACACACTTTCAAGTATATTTGTTTTTCCTTGTGCATTTTTGCCAATAATTAAAATTTTATTTTTAGAAAAGTCTAATTCTAAATTTTTACAGTTTCTATAGTTATTAAGTTTTAAGTTAAGAATTTTCATAACTAATATTATACTTAGTACATGAAATATAATCAAAATAATAAACTTGATTTTGAATCATTTAGATGCTAAACTAAATTACGTAAATTGTCACGGGCCTGTGGCACTCTGCCGACGAAGAAGATTAAGTATCTTCTGAGGAGAGGAAAGGTAGCGTTTCGCTACC
>CALUWB010000064.1 GCA_944324375.1 Candidatus Gastranaerophilales bacterium
AAGAATATAATCTTTCCCATCATCTGCTTTATAATTCATTATTGCAGAATTAAGTTTAATTGTGATACCACGCTCTCTTTCAATATCCATAGTATCCATTAACTGGTTTTGCATATCTCTTTGAGCAATAGTTTCTGTTGCTTCAAGAAGTCTATCTGCAAGCGTTGATTTCCCGTGGTCTATGTGTGCAATTATACAAAAATTTCTTACATTTTCTCTGTATTTCATAATTTCATTATACATAAAACAAATTAGCATGAAACTTATTATTTTATATTTTGATTTATTTTAGTGTTATGATTGAATTATGGATTTAGTTGAACAGTCGTTGAAATGTCTTGAATATGATAGGGTGATAGAATTACTTGCTAATTGTACAAAAATTAAGCAGGCAAAAGAATTATGCCTAAATTTAAAACCTTATGACAATAGAAAAAATATAGAAACACAACTTCAATTTACGGATGAAGCTAGACATATTCTTGATATGGCAATGGAGTTACCTATTGAATATGTTATTGATATTAAAAATACAAGACTAAATGTAGAATATTTTTCTGAGGAAGAATTAATTGATTTTGCTAAAACATTAAGAACTTCAAGAATCGTAAAAAGTTTCTTAAGAGAAAATGCTGAATCGGATTCTTTATTGAATAGTATTGCTCAAAATCTCTTTGTTGATAAAGATTTAGAAGATAGAATTTCTGATACCTTTGATGAAAATTATGATGTAAGACCTAACGCAACTCAGACATTAAGTGGTTTATTTTCATCATTAAAAGATACTGAAAGTCAGTTAAAAGAAACTGTTACTAAATTATTAAATACACCTGATTTTAATAAACATTTGCAGGAAAATATTTATACCATAAGAGATGATAGAGTTGTGTTTCAGGTGAAAGCTCCATCTAAAAACAAGATAAATGGGATTGTACACGATGTATCTGCTACAAACAAAACTTTTTATATTGAACCAGCTCAAATTGTTCCTTATAACAATAAGATTAGAGAAGTTAATGCAGCAATAAGGGCAGAAATCATAAAGATTTTGATAGATTTAACAAACGGTATTAAGAACAATCTTGATGAAATTAGAAAAACAGTTGATATATTAGCAGAAATTGATTTTCATTTTGCAAAAGCCAGATATTCAGTAAAAACATCAGCAATTAAACCTGAATTATCTGATGACAAAATCATTAAAATCGAAGAAATGCGACACCCTCTTTTAATTGGTCGTGTAGATAAGATTGTTGAAAATGATTTTTTAATAGGTGAAGATTATAAATCTATTCTTATAACAGGTTCAAACACAGGAGGTAAAACAGTTGCCCTAAAAACAGTAGGCTTGTTTTTGTTAATGACAAAATCAGGAATGTTTTTGCCATGTGGTAGATGTATCATTTACCCCTTTAGAAAAGTATTTGCAGATATTGGCGATGAACAAAATATATTCCAAAATCTTTCTACTTTTTCATCACATATTAAAATAATTATTGATATTATAAATAATTCTGATTATGAAACAGTTGTTTTAATAGATGAATTATGTGCAGGAACAGACCCTCAAGAAGGAGCAATTTTAGCAGAAGTTATCTTGAAAAAGCTGAAAGATTTAAATTCAATTTGTATAACAACAACTCACTATGGAGAATTAAAATCATTAGAATATACAGATAGATATTTTAAAAACGCAAGTGTTGAATTTGATACAACAACATTATCTCCAACCTATAAACTAATTATTGGAATTCCAGGTTTGAGTAATGCAATAGCTGTATCATCTATGCTAGGACTTGATAATGAATTGGTAGATAAAGCAAAAGATTTGTTAAATAACCATAGAGATATATCAAATACTGTTGTCGAAAAATTACAACATACACATCATAAATTATCTGTAAATTTACAAGAAACAGAAGACACAAGAAACGAAGTAGAAGAACTAAAAAAAGAATACGAAAAGAAACTAACAGAACTGAAAAAAGATAAAAATAAAACCATCAAACAAATAAAATCTCGTTTTGAAGGAGAAATGGATAGGGTTAAATCAGAGATAAAAGATATCTTGTATAACTTAAGAAAAGAAAAATCCGAAAAGATTGCAAGACGCTCATATTCAAGATTAGCTAGTTTAGAATCAAAATTCCATAAAGGTGTAAATGAATTAATAGAAGCTGAGAAATATGAAGAAATTGATTGGGAAATTGCCAAACCTCATGATGTGTTTATGGTAAAGGATTTGAACCAAGAAGTTGAACTCCTTGAAATGCCAGATAAAAACGGTAATGTATTTGTTTTGATGGGAAATATTAAGACAAAAATGAAAAAGAATAAATTGGCAGTATTAAATAAATCCTTGATGAAAAAGCCAAATACTCCTAAAAAATTAATTGAACCAATAGAAATTAAACGTTATTCAATGTCAAACACATTAGATTTAAGAGGTTTTAGAGTAGAAGAAGCCCTAGATGAACTAGAGGCATATTTAGATAAGGCAAGCCTTTATAATTTAACACCGGTATTCGTAATCCACGGTCACGGAACAGGAGCATTAAAACAATGTGTAAGAGATTTCTTATCCACCTCTCCTTATGTATGCAAATTCCGCCCCGGCGAAAACGCAGAAGGCGGAGATGGTGTTAGTGTTATTGATATTAATTAGTTGCAATTGATTTTTTTATTGATTTTCTTTCTTTATTATTTCATCTAAGTATGCTTTAATTTCAGCATCTGTTGCTTGTGGTTTAGTTTCACAGAATTTAGTTGCTATTTTTGTCATATTTTTATAGTAAGTATTACTGTTGCAGAAGTTTTCTGCTTTATTTTTAGCATCATTCATCCCAGATAGATCTTCAAGAGCTTCTTTTGCTTCTTTTTTGCTTACTCCATGGTTTGCCATATATTCTTGTATGAAATTATTTCTGTCGGCTCTTGCTTCTCTTTGAGCTTTACCTTTTTTGCCCCAGCCAAATGTTCTTGTAAGCCAATTACCATCTTTAGCTGATACATCATCAAATTTATTTGCAGCTTCAGTATCATCTGAAACAATCTCTTTTTTAATTTCTAATGCGTCTTCATATTTTGCTTTTTCTAATTCTAATGACTTAATTTCTAAATCAATCCTTTCAGCTTCTCTTTTTGCCGCAGATGCTCCAGCTTTTAGTTGTCTATTTTGTTCTTTTAAACCTTGGTATGTCTTGTATTCAGCTTCGTAGTCTGTTCCATTAGCTCCTTCAGGTTGAGCTAATGCTTCCATTTCTGCTTTAGCTTTGTCTATGTCTTCTTGTTTTATTGCTGCAGCGTTATTTTTAGCTTGTTCTCCTTCTAAATTAATTTTATTTTGTTCAAGAGTGCTTTTTTGTGTTTTAAGTTTACTTAATTCTGCTTCTTTTAATTTAATTTGATCTTGAATGTTTTGTTTTTGTTTATCATTTGTAGCTGATGATAAACTAGTATTTAATTCAGACAATTGATTTTCACCATTTGTTATTGAATTACCAATATCTTGAATTTGTGTACTTATATTACTAATTTGATTACTTAGTTGATTTGCTTTAGCTTTTTGTTTAGTATCTTGATCTAATAATGTATTATATTTATCACATGCTTTTTGATATGCATCACCTTGTTTAGCTTCTTTTGTTGCATCTTTTCCCGGAGTATCAGCCCCAAAGCCATATTTTTCTTCCATATCTTTCATTTTGGTTTCGTTGTCTTTATAAGCTTGTGATTGGTCTCCAAGTGCCAGTTCTTGTTGTTTCCCAAGTTCTGTTGTTAAATTAGTTATTGAACCATCAATTTCTGAAATTTTTGCTTGAATTGATCCAACATCCATATTTCTAGCATATCCAACAACTTCATTATATAGTTGTTGTTGTACTTGTTGTTCTGGTGTTGTTTCTACAGTTTGGCTACCACTATTTTTTTTAGCAGCCAATACTTCAAACACAGTGCCTATTATTGCTCCACCAACTCCACCAGCAACTTCTCCCCAGTTGGTTTTACTAGAACCACCATCTAAACCACTGATATTGATTGTTGGTGTATTATTTTTAGGTATTGTCCATGCTATAGGTGTAGTATTATTACCCATATTGGCTCTCCGTGTTTGTATTAATTGCTTGTAATTAATAGTAATGTAAGGTTCGACTCCACTCTTACATCTTTATGCTCTATCTCTTACAAAAATATAAAGTATTTTTAAAATCTCTGATTTCACAGTTAATATATTTTGTTACAAAACTTCATATTCTTAAAATTTTGTAATTATAACTCGTCAAATAAGGGTTTTTGTACTATAATTATTCCCGTGGAATGTAATGAAAGGAATTTTATAAATGGTACTTGAAATGACTTACCCTGAACTTGCAAGAGCAGTTAATCCAACACATGATATAAAGCTTTTTGCTGGTCGTTCTAATGCTAAACTTGCTCAAGAAATTGCAGATTATCTTGGGACAACAGTTGGACCTATGGTTGTTAAGAATTTTGCAGATGGTGAAATTTATGTCCAAGTTAAAGAAAGTGTTAGAGGTGATGATGTATTTATTGTTCAACCTTTATGTAATCCTGTAAACGAAAATTTAGTTGAACTTTTAATAATAATTGATGCATTCAAACGTGCAAGTGCTAAAACTATTACTGCCGTAATTCCATATTATGGCTATGCAAGACAAGATAGAAAAACATCTGGTCGTGAAGCTATTACTGCAAAATTAGTTGCAGATTTATTAACAACTGCAGGAGCTGATAGAGTTCTTGCTATGGATTTACATACAGGTCAAATTCAAGGATTCTTTAATATTTTAGTTGACCATATTTATGCAACACCAATTTTGGTTGATTATGTAAAAGGTTTGAATATTCCACAAGAAGATATGGTTGTTGTATCTCCAGATACTGGTGGAGTTCAACGTTCAAGACATTTTGCAAAACAGTTAGAATGTCCATTAGCTATTATTGATAAAAGGCGTGATAAACATAATGAAGCTATCGCTGCACACGTTATAGGTGATGTTGAAGGTAAAATTTGTGTTATGTTTGATGATATAATTGATACTGCAGGTACAATTACTGAAGCAGCTAAATTATTAAAATCAAAAGGGGCTAAAAAAGTTTATATCGGAGCAGCTCACGCAGTATTTTCAGGACCTGCTTTAGAAAGAATTGAAAATGCTCCTGTTGAAGAATGTATTGTTACTAATACTATTCCTTGGGATAAAGATAGTCTTCCTTCTAAAGTTAAACAATTATCGGTTGCTCCACTATTAGGCCAAGCAATATCTCGTATTCACGATGATGAATCAATTAGTTCTTTATTCGGATTTGAAAAAGAGATGAAAGTTTAAGGGATAAATTTTAAAAATATTTGATTAAAAGTCCTGGTTTTATATCAGGACTTTTAATTATCTGTAACAATTTGACATGACTTTTAATTTAGTGTGTAATTAATACATAGTTGATAAGTTGGGAGTTTTATAAAATTCTCGATAGGGATTAATATGTACATAAAACAACTTGAGATAGACAATTTTAAGTCGTTTGCTAATAAAGTTGATATCCCATTATTAAAAGGGTTTACAACAATATCAGGACCAAACGGCTCAGGAAAGAGTAATATTATTGACAGTATCTTGTTTGCGCTTGGGCTGTCAACTTCTCGTGCTTTGCGTGCCGAAAAATTGTTCCATCTCATTTCCACATACACTAAACGAAATGAAGCTTTTGTAAAAGTAACTTTTTCTGAAACAAATGATGGAAAAGATTTTACTGTTGCACGTAAGATTAAAAAATCTTCGCAAGGCTATAACAGTATTTATTATATGGATGATAAAGTTGTAACTTTAGCTGATATCCATGCAAAACTAGAAAATCATAATATTACACCTAATAGTTATAATGTTATGATGCAAAATGATGTTCTATCTATTACTAATTGTACTCCTATGGATAGAAGAAAAATTATTGATGAAATCGCTGGAGTTGCAGATTTTGACAGAAGAATAGAACAAGCAACTGGAGAGTTAGATACTGTAAACAATAGAGTTCAACATTCATCATTGATTTTAGGTGAAGTTGAACATCGTTTAGAGCAATTAAAAGAAGAAAGAGAAGTTGCTTTAAAGTATAAAAAATTAAAAGATGAAAAAACTGAATTAGAGAGCCAAGTTACAACAGTAAAATTCTTTGATATAAGAGGGAATTTAGAAAAGGCCCACGAAAATATTTTGACATTTACTAAGAAGAAAAAAGAAGAAGAAATTAATGCCAAAGATATTGATGAGCAACTAAATCTTATTAATCAAAAATATGAAGAGATTTGCGCTGTAGTAAAAGAAAAAGGTGAAGCTCATCAATTAGAAGTTCAAAAACAAGCAGAAGAATGCAAAGGAGAAATTTCAAGAAAAGAATCTGCAATCACTTATAATGACAAACAAATTCAAGATAGATTAAAGTCTATTGAAGGGTTTAAAAATGGTATTGAGCTTCAAAAAAATAAAATTAAAGATGAAGAAATAACTATTCAAAATAGAGAAGAAACAATAAAAAAACTAGAAGCTGATATAGAAGAACAAAAAGCTCAACTTCGTAAAATAAACGAAGATATGACAGGCTTAAGTGAGAATGCTGAACAACAGCTTGCAAAAAGAAATGAGCTTCGTAAGACTTTAGAAGATTTAAAAGATAAAGAAACTTCCTTAATTCAAAAACAAGCTCCAATGGAAGCTGACTTAAATAATTTAAAGAGAAGTTTAGAAGATGCAAAAAATCAATTAGAAAGATTAAATGCTATAAAATCAAACTATACAGCAAATAAAGAATCAATCGAGCTTCAAGTTGAAACATTAACTCAAGAGTTATCAGATTGTAAAATGATTCAACAAAGCGCAATGCGTGATTTGGATATTGTAAAAAATGAACTAGAAGATATTGAATACGATATTCAAGTAGCAAGTAAAAAAATCTATATGATGGAAGCAAATAAACAAGCATCAGAAGAAGCAAACTTGGGTCATACAGTTCAAACAGTTATGGATGCTAATTTAGATGGTGTTCACGCACCGTTAGTAAAATTAGGAAATGTAGATAAAGAATATTCATTAGCTTTAGAAATTGCAGTTGGTGGCAGAATGTCACACATTGTTGTTGATGATGAAGATGTTGCATCTCGCGCAATAGAAATCTTAAAATCTTCTAATGCTGGTCGTGCAACATTTATTCCATTAAATAGAGTCGTAAAAGCACCTTCAAGACTTAATTTACCAAGAGAAAATGGGGTAATAGATTTTGCAATCAACTTGATAGATTTTGATGATGAATACTTAAATGCTTTTTATTATGCAGTAGGAGAAACTCTTGTTGTTGAAGATAGACACGTTGCTAAAAAGCTTATTGGTAAATATAGAATGGTAACACTTGATGGTTCTTTATTCGAAAAATCTGGTTCAATTTCTGGTGGTTCTCAAAAGCGCACAGGATTAAAATTTACTGTAAATGACGACGATGAACTTGAAAAATACAAATCAAAATTAAATGAACTTGAAAAGAAACGTCAAGAATTAGTAAGTACGAAAAAAGATTTAGAAGCTAAATTAGAAAAAGTAAGAACTGATTATTCAAATGCAATGAATGAATGTTCGAAAGCAAAAGTTGAATTAGCATCATTAAATACTAATTATGAATCTTCTCAAACCCAACAAGAAGAAAAAGAAAAATTAATCAAAGAAGCAGAACCTGCTATAGCAAAATTAACAGCTGAGCTTGACAAAATGGAAGTTGAACATGTTAAGTTCTTAGAAAAAGAAGCAGAGTATCAAGCACAGATAGATGAAATTGAAAAATTAATGAACGAAGGTGATTTGAAAAAGCTTAAGGAGCAAACCGAAGGTGTAGAACATGAAATCAAGCGCCTTGAAACAATGAAATTGAATGCAAACAATGATATTAATGTTGCAAAACAAAGAATTGCATTTAATGAAACGACTATTGCGACCCAAAAAGAAAATATAGAACGCGCAATAAAAAACAATGAAGAAAGTGAAAAAGATAAAGTTCAATTACAAGAAGATATAAAAGTATTAAAAGTAAAATTAGATGAATATGAAGCACAAATAAATGAAATTAAAGAAAAATTAGGTGCTTTATTAAAAGAGCGTGATGAAATTAATAATCAGCTAGTAAACTTGAAAACTAAAAAGAATTTAAAAATGTCTGAAATCGAAAATATTTCAGAACAAATTGAATCATTTAAAGCAAGGCGTAGAGAATTAGAACCACAGCTAGAAGATGTAAGAAAAGAATTAGAAGAAGCAGGAATTGAGGTTAATCATCTTACACCACCTGAAATGAGCGAAGAAGAAATTAATGCAAAAATTCAACGTTTATCAAAACGTATGGATGATTTAGGTAATGTTAATATGAGAGCATTAGAAGAATATGAAGAAGTTCTTGCTCGTGAAACAGTTCTAAAAGAACAAATTGAAACATTAACCAAAGAAAGATTACAGTTATTAGAAAAAATGGGTGGATATGAACAAGACAAAAAAGAAGCGTTCATGAAAACTTATAATAATATTAATGATAACTTTAAGGATATTTTCCATAAGTTATCTGATGGTGAAGGAACTTTAATCCTGCAAGAGCCTGAATCTCCGTTTACAGGGGGATTGACTATTGAGGCACAGCCAAGAGATAAGAAAAAACAAAGACTCGAAGGTATGTCAGGTGGAGAAAAATCATTAACAGCATTAGCATTTGTATTTGCAATACAACGATACATGCCAGCACCATTCTATGCATTTGACGAGGTTGATGCGAATTTAGATGGTATAAATGTTGAAAAATTAGCACATATTGTTCAATCTCAATCAAAAGATACGCAATTTATAGTAGTTAGTCATAGAAAACCTATGATAGAATCAGCTAATAGGACAATAGGTGTTACACAAAAAGAAAAAGGAATCTCAAAAGTTACAGGTGTAAAACTAAGAGATGAATAAAAGGGAAATAGGGGTTAATGACAGAGGCATTTGATTTAGAATTTAATAATATAAATCCTGAAAACAAAGAAGTTGACGGGATAGAAATTCTTGTGCAAATGGCAAAACAAGGAAAAATTGATCCTTGGAATATTGATATTATTGATGTTACAGATAAATACCTTACTCATTTATTCCAAAGTAAGGCACAAAATCTTAGATTAACAGGTCGAACTCTTTTATTTGCATCAATTCTATTAAAATTAAAATCAAATATTTTAGAAGGAGTAGAATTATCAGACTTTGAACCACAAGTTGAAGAACCTGATTTAGAATTTGATGATGATACTTTAGATTATGAGAGTGAATATATTCCAACTAATAATGTTGTATCGATAGATGAAGTTTTACAAAGAAGAACAAGTGTTAGATTAAATAGAAATAGGGTTGTAACATTAAGAGATTTAATTCGCCAATTAGAATTCTATGAAATGCTTGATAAGAAGCAATCTTTAAGGAATGCTCATGAAAGAGCAAAGCGTAGGGTTAAAAATTATTCAAATTTATCTCCAGAAGATATTATAAATTTAGCTCACGACGAATATATTGAAAAAGGTGTTCAAAGATTACGTGCAAACCTTGAAGAGATTCTAAATCGTCAGGATAAGATTGAATTAAATGAATTAACATTACTTGGAATGGATAAAATTTCTGCATATATTTCTTTATTATTCTTAACAGCAGAAAGTAATTACGATTTGGTACAAGATGAATTTTATTCTGATTTATATGTAATAAAACGAGAAGAAGTATCAGATACAGATAAAATAATTGCAGCAAATGTATTGCAAGATTCTGTAGATACTGTAGTAAGTATGGTTAGTGGTTTAGCAGAGGAAGAAAATGGAACAGTTGAAATCAAGGATTGAGGCAGTTTTATTTACAACTGCTAAAGTTCTACATATAAAAGATATTGCAGAAATATTAGAAGAAGAACCAGATAAAGTTGAAGAGGCATTATTAGAACTTATTATGGATTATGCATCCCGAGATGGAGCATTAGAAATTGATGATGAAGATGGTTATATTCTTCAAGTCAAAGAAGAACATATGGATATTGTAGAAAAGCTTTGTCCAGTTGAATTAAAGCCTCCAGTTCTTAAGACATTAACAGTGATTGCTTTAAAAGAACCAATCAGACAATCTTATTTAAAAGAATTACGCTCAAATGCTTATGAACATGTACAAGAATTATTAGATAAAGGTCTTATATCAAGAACAAAAGATAAAAATGGTCGTTCCTTTAATATCAGAACAACACCTAAATTTGCCGAATATTTTAAACTTAAAGGAGATTTAAGAAGTTTAATGAAATCTGATATTAATAAACTTTTAGCAACATCAACCACTGGAGATTAATTTCATATAACTTAATATAACTTATAAAAAACGCAATAATTTAAAAAAAAATGTTTTTATATTATTGAGTTAAGTTAATTAAGGGAATATTATGTCTGGGAATTTGATTGATAATACAGTTAAACAATATCAACAACAAGTATCACAACAACCAATCTCACAACAACCATATGTTGGCTATCCAGTAAATTCAACAGGAAAACAAACTGTTGATAAAACCCCACAATCAGATTCTTTTGAAAATCAAGAAAAGAAAGATAATAAAAAACCTTTATTAATTTTAGGTTCTTGGTTTGGTTTGAATAAATTAATGGATTTATTCAATAAAAATTGTTCAAATGAAAATTATGAAAAAACTATTATGGGAAGATTAGGAACTTTTGGGGATAAGGTTTCTGATAAATATAAAGATAATAAAATATTAACAAGTATAAAAGCTGGTGGCTCAACATTTAAAACATTTATAAAAAATTATATTAATAAAAAACCATTATTAAGTGCAATGTTTAATACTCCAACAAAACCTGAAAATAGTTTTGTAAAAGGTTTCATGGAAACACAGCAACACGCTGATTTAAGTGAAGCAGCTAGAACTATTGAAGGTTATTTAGGAGAAATGCCAAAGACCTTAAAAGAAGCAGGCGCAACAAAAGCTGAAATTCAAGCATTAAAAGCTAAATATGGTAAAGGAACATTTGGTGGAGTTAAAAATTTAAGAAAAGCCTTGCAAGAATTACAATTTAATAGAATAGGTGCTCCAGCTAATTTTATTGATACATTAGCACCAGATAAAATAGCTGAAACCTTAAAAGAAATGAAGATTAAGCATTTGGGTTTGGATCCAAGTACTTATGAAACAGTCTTAAAAAATCCAACAAAATATGAAAAAGTTATTACTGAAGCTTGTAAACGTGGTGGTAAAAATGCTAAAGCATTCTTTGGTAGAAATTCTTGGTTACCATTTGTAGGGTTATTCACAAAACGTTCAACTAATTTATCAATGAGTTATAATAAATTGATTTCTGGTACAAAACATGTTTCTAAATTAGGTAAAGCATTAGCTAAAGCTCCAAAATTATTTATGCGTGGTTTGACATTTGGTGGAGGAAAGATTAATTCCTTATTCGTTGCTTTTGGTTTAGGAACAGCACTATATAATGCATTAAAAGCACCAAAAGATCAAAAAGTTGGAACTGCAGTTGCAGGTGGTGTTGATGCAGTATCTTGGATTGTTTCAATGCCATTAGCAATCAAACTAATGCATGGTATTAATGGTATTCAATATACTGGCATGAGTAAAATGCAAGTTGGTAGATACAGAGTTGCATATAGAAATTTTGAAAAAATGGCAAAATCAGGAGCATTTGCAGATAAAGCAGCTTATGATGCAGCTTGGCAAAGTGTACAAAATTTGAAAAATGTAGCAGGTACTCAATCGAAATTTGTAAAAGCAATGAAGAAAGTAGGTTCTTTCTTAAGTATCGGCTTAGAAACAAAACCGGCATACAAAGAAGTTACCAAAGGACTTAAAGGCAGTGCTAAAATGAGTGCTATAGGCAGAAACTTAAAACGTATGTTACCTTCATTAGGTAAAAATGCAGTGGGTTATCCTTTAAGATTTGCAATTTATGCATTAGCAATATCTCCATTGGTAGAAAAATTAATTTCAAGCTGTACAAGTGCAATCTTTGGTAAGCCATACGAGCCAGAAGAAGAAGCAGAAAAAGAAGCTAAAGAAAAAGTTGCAGAAAATCCATCTCAAAATATTCAACCAATACAACCAAAGCAAACTCAACCTTCTAACTCGCAACATGTAGAACAACAACCAGTTGTAAAAACAGTAAGTATAAATGATTTACCCGATGATAATTTA
>CALUWB010000065.1 GCA_944324375.1 Candidatus Gastranaerophilales bacterium
ACACCCCTCAAGCTGAAACGAATACCCCCCAAGCTAAAACAAACACCCCTCAAGCTGAAACGAATACCCCCCAAGCTGAAACAAACACCCCTCAAGCTGAAACTTTTGAAAAACAAATTGAAAAATTTTGTAATACCCCAAAATCCTTAGTAGAAATAATGACTCGTTTTAACTATAAAGATAGGAAAAGCTTTAAAAATAAAATAAATAAACTACTAAAAAATAATATTTTAAAACAAACAATTCCAGATAAACCAACAAGCCCAAATCAAAAATATATAGCAATAAATTTACCCCCAACCACTTGAAAGTTTTAGGGTTTTTAGGTAACATAGTGTATGATATATCATTTTTATTTATGCATAATATAGGAGAATTAAATGTTCGAACGTTTTACAGAGAAAGCTATCAAAGTTATAATGCTTGCTCAAGAAGAGGCTAGAAGACTAGGCCACAATTTTGTTGGAACAGAACAAGTTCTTTTAGGACTCATAGGTGAAGGAACTGGCGTTGCTGCTAAAACCCTTAAATCAATGGGAGTTAACCTAAAAGATGCTCGTGTTGAAGTTGAAAAAATTATCGGCAGAGGTTCTGGGTTCGTGGCTGTTGAAATCCCATTTACTCCTAGAGCTAAAAGAGTTCTAGAACTTTCTTGGGATGAAGCAAGACAACTTGGACACAACTATATAGGGACTGAACACTTATTGTTAGGTCTTATAAGAGAAGGGGAAGGTGTTGCTGCAAGAGTTCTTGAAAATCTTGGAGTAGACCTTAACAAAATTAGAACTAATGTTGTTAAAATGTTAGGTGAATCAAAATCTCAAACTGTTTCATCTGGTGGAGGAGGATCTGCTCCTACATCTAAAGTTAAAACTCCTAGTCTTGACGAATACGGAACAGATTTAACTTTAGCTGCTGCTGAAATGAGATTAGACCCTGTTGTTGGACGTGAAAAAGAAATCGAAAGAGTTATACAAATTCTTGCTAGACGTACGAAAAATAACCCTGTTCTTTTAGGAGAACCTGGGGTTGGTAAAACTGCTGTTGCAGAAGGATTAGCTACAAGAATTGTTAACGGCGAAGTTCCTGATATTTTAGAAGGCAAAAAAGTTATCCAATTAGATATGGGACTCTTAATTGCAGGTACTAAATATAGAGGTGAATTCGAAGAACGTCTTAAAAAAATAATGGACGAAATTAGACAAGCAGGAAATGTTATTTTAGTTATTGATGAAATGCATACATTAATCGGCGCAGGTGCTGCTGAAGGTGCTATCGATGCTGCTAACATATTAAAACCTGCTCTTTCAAGAGGTGAAATCCAAGTTATTGGTGCAACTACCCTTGATGAATATAGAAAATACATCGAAAAAGACTCTGCACTTGAAAGAAGATTCCAATCAATTATTATTGAAGAACCTTCTATCGATGAAACTATTGAAATTATTAGAGGACTTAAGTTCAAATACGAAGAACACCACGAACTTATTATCTCTGATGAAGCAGTTGTTGCTGCTACCAAATTATCAGCTAAATATGTAACTGATAGATTCTTACCGGACAAAGCTATTGATGCTTTAGATGAAGCTAGCTCTAAGGTAAGATTAAAAGTTTCTTCTCTATGTCCTGAAGCTAGAGAATTAGATAAAGAACTTAGAGAAATCGTTAAAGAAAAAGAAGAAGCTATAAGAAATCAAGATTTTGAAAAAGCATCTTCGCTTCGTGACGATGAAGCTGATATGAAGGATAAAATCAGAGAAGTTACTGAACAATGGAAAAAAGATAACGAAGCAAACAAACCTGTTGTTACAGAAGAAGACGTTGCTCAAGTTATCGCAACAATGACTGGTGTTCCTGTAACAAGATTGACTGAAGGCGAAAGCGAAAGATTATTAAAATTAGAAGATACTCTCCACGAACGTGTTATCGGTCAAAGCGATGCAGTTGTTGCTATTTCAAAAGCAATCAGACGTGCTAGAGTTGGATTAAAATCACCTAATAGACCTATCGGTAGTTTCATTTTCTCAGGGCCTACAGGGGTTGGTAAAACTGAACTTGCTAAAGCTCTTGCTGAGGCTATGTTTGGTTCTGAAGACAATATGATTCGTGTCGATATGTCTGAATTTATGGAAAAACACTCAACTGCTAAGTTGATTGGTTCTCCTCCAGGATATGTTGGATATGATGACGGTGGACAATTATCTGAATTAGTTAGAAAGAAACCTTATTCTGTTATTCTTTTTGATGAAATCGAAAAAGCACACCCTGATATCTTTAATATCATGTTGCAAATTCTTGATGATGGTAGATTAACAGATGCTAAAGGTCGTCATATTAACTTCAAAAACACTGTTATCATCATGACTTCTAACGTTGGTGCTAGTATGATTACAACTCAAGGAAAACTTGGGTTCTCTACTGCAGAAAATGAAAAGAAAGATAAGTACGAAAAACTTAAAGATACAGTTAATGAAGAATTGAAGAAAGCATTCAGACCTGAATTCCTTAACCGTATCGATGACATTATCGTATTTGCTCATCTTTCTAAAGAAGAAATCAGAGAAATCGTTGACTTGATGATGAAAGATTTATTCAAGAGATTATCAGAACGTGGATTATCTATTGAAGTAACTGATGAAGTTAAAGATTATCTTGCAAAAGATGGTTACTCTGAAGCATACGGTGCTAGACCTTTAAGAAGATTGATTCAACGCAAAATTGAAGATGAATTAGCAGAAGAAATTCTTACTAATGCATATCAAGATGGCGATACTATCGTTCTTAAACTTAAAGATGAAAAAATCGTTTTTGAGAAAAAATCTGGCGATAAAAATAACGAAGAAAAAGTTGAAGAAAATGCTAACGCATAATTCATAAACACAACAAAGAAAGCCTGAGGAATTAAACCTCAGGCTTTTTTATTATTTAAATTACAAAAATATTAAACAATAAAAATATAATATAATTTTGTAAGGGGTAATTACTCACACTTCCACCGACACACACAGTAAAACGGGAACTGGTCGGAAAGGGGGTGGTCGCTATGAATAGATATCAAATTAAAAGTGCTATCAAGGTACTGATAACACTTTTAAAATTAATTGATTGTCTATTATAGAGGGAGTAAACGGTACCAGAATTAGGAGTTCTGGTACTCCCCTTATTAATATTATACTATATTTTTATAAGTTTTCAATGTTTGGTAACTTTTATTCCTCGATTAAAGAAAATTGCTCTGGTAAACGCTTTTCTAACTCTAAAAATAATTTTGAAGGTTTTATCCCTAAAGCCTCACAAACAGTTAATAATGAAACCAATTTAGGTTCATTTTGAGCATTTTCTAACCGACTTATCATTGATTTTTGAATATCAAATTCATCTGCCAACTGTCTCATAGATTTATTTTAAGACTCCCTTTCCTCTTTTAAAATGTCAGCAAGTATTTCAAAAATAATTTTAGCTTTAATTGTATTAGAGTGTTGCATACATAGAATTATATAATATTAACATTGAAATTTAAATCAAAACTACCCAAATTTATTTGATTTAATCAATAATTTTAAGCCATAGGACAAAAATAAAACATAAGCAAAAAAAAAGACCTTGTGTTATCAAGGTCTGTCCGTTTAAATAAGAAGAGAGAGCTTTATATTTTTATAAAGTATTTTAGATATAAAAAATTGCGCGTTTTGATTTATTTTTTTATAATTTTGTTACATTACTTAACATGCCGAAACCCATGCCTTACATGGGTTTCGGCTATATTAGTAAACTATATTAATCACATCCGTCTAGAAATACTATCTTTTTTATTAGACAAAATGGGGATTTATCAAAAACATTATCTACTAAAATTTTATTAGTGGGAGATTAGTTATGAATAAAATACAAGAAAGATATTTAGAATTCAAAAATATCAGTAAAGACATTATTGATTGGTTTGAATATATCGCAGAAGAAAATAATTGCAAAATCGAAAAAAAAGAATGGAAAAGTAAATATAATAACTACGTTATATATGATTATGAACCATTCTGTTCAGAAGGATTTGAAATTAATATTCTATTAAGTTCTATTGATATGTCTTATTTGAATTTTGTTAAATTTCTATATAATGATAAACTCAACACTATTGAATATCTTAACAAGTGTATGAAAAACTCTCCAATTAGAAATTACGTTACATAAATTTAATAGTCTGATTTAAAAATCAGACTATTTCTGTTTTTAGATAAACATGTTACAGAAACTTAACATTTCAGGAATAAAAAAGCAATTCTCACAATAAAAAAAACTTTATAAAAGTAAGGGGAATTAATAGAGGATTACAAATATGTCAATGGGATTTAATATCACAACAAATAACGCAGATACAGCAGCATTCCTTAACTGGATGAACGCAGCTTGGTATGACCCAACATACAGAGGAAATGTCCTTCTTGATTATGTTAATATTCCTGTTACTATGGATTTAATCCAACCAACAGGTGGAGAAAGAAGAGCTCCTTTGAATGGATATGACATGAATAACGCTGTTAGTTTCTTACCAGGAGAATTTGGATTAGCAATGCATGCTGCACTTACTGATCCAACTATTTGGTCTGATGGTACTTTAAGTAATTTTGACATTGGATTATCAAGTTATTTAAATGCTAGCTATGCAAATGGATTTTTTGATCTTAATCCTTTTGCTGTTGGATTAAATAATAATGTTAATTGGAATTTCAATTTAAATTGGAGTGCTTTTGACAATTTAATACCTACCAACGTTACTTATAATTTAGACAAAAAAGATAATAATGATAAAACTGTTTTTGAGAAAAAAGTAAAATTACTTGCAGAATGTGGTGATTTTGACGATGAAATAGAAGAAATCAGAAAAAAAATAGGTTCTGATTACAAAAAAGGTATAAAAGAAATAGACAAATTATTTGAAAAAGTTGACGCTACAACATTACATGAAAAAGCAAATGAATTATACAAAGAAGACTTTGAAACAGTACAAGAAAATGCAGCAAACATAGCTAATCAATGGGCAAGTAAAATTGCAAATGTACAACCTACTAACAATGCAAACTTTAAAGTTAGTATGTCTGGTGTTAACAAAAATAACATTCTTGATGTTTTAGGAAATTTCATAACTAACGAAGACTATGTTACAAAAGGTTCTGCTGAATGGAAAACTTTAATTGAAAACAACTTCAAAGAAATATCAAAAATTTTAATTGACAAAGCTAAAGAAATGAAAAAAGAAGCTAAAGATGATTCTACAAAACAAGCTATTGAAGCATTAATCAATAATGTTAAAAAAGCAAATTCTAATGAACAAAAAGTTGATAATACATATGAATTATTTAAAAAACTAAGAGAAATTCAAGCTCAAAACAGAGACAAAGATGCATATAATCGCTACGGCATTCCTGCTGACAAAGTTGATAACAATAGAGTATCAAATGTTGCAACAGCAACATACAACAAAGAAGTTGCCGAATATAAAAAACAAAAAGCTAAATTAGATAAAGCTGCTTAATCTAAGCCTAAATCTAATGTTGGT
Organism: Candidatus Gastranaerophilales bacterium; assembly: GCA_944324375.1. Classification (GTDB taxonomy): domain Bacteria; phylum Cyanobacteriota; class Vampirovibrionia; order Gastranaerophilales; family Gastranaerophilaceae; genus UMGS1585. The sequence continues at coordinate 5,555 of CALUWB010000065.1, forward strand.
GCTTTAGCAACAATTGCACTTGAAGAGATTATATCAACACCTGTTGATGCAATCTCTTTTAGAGTTGTTATATTAACATTACCACTTGCTTCAACTATTGCTTTTCCGTTGATTTTTTCAACTGCTGTTTTCATCTCTTCTATTGTCATATTATCAAGCATAATAATATCTGCACCACAAGTTAATGCTTCATCTACTTGAGATAAGGTATCACATTCTACTTCTATTTTATGGGCATGTGATATTGATTTCTTTAGAATATTAATTGCATTTGATAATGAACCTGCAAATTTTACATGATTATCTTTTATCATTGCACAATCTGCTAAATTAAATCTATGAACTGTTCCACAACCTACTTTTACTGAATATTTTTCAAACACTCTAAAACAAGGTGTTGTTTTTCTTGTATCAACAATTTTTGCTTTATATTCACCTATTGCATTTTGGTATTTTCTTGTTTCTGTTGCAATTCCAGACATTCTTTGAACATAATTTAAGGCTGTTCTTTCACCTGTCAATACTGCTCTTGCTGATCCTTTTATATCTGCTATCTTATCACCTTTTTTTATTTCATCACCATCTTTGAAATAAAATTTAATATCAATATCTTTATCCAAAACTTCGAAAACGGTCGTGAATACATCTCGACCACAAAATACACCATCTACACGCGTATTTAAGGTGCATTCTAATTTATCATCTTCTGATACTAAATTATCTGTTGTAATATCTTCAAATCCTATATCTTCTTCTAATGCCTGTTTTACATGTTTCTCTATTAAAAATTTATTTAACAAAACTTGGTTCTCCTTGTCCTTTTATTATACAGTTATGGATAGCTTCAGGATACAATTCCTGACAATCAATTCTATAATGCGCACCTCTTGATTCCCTACGTTTCAAAGCTGATTTTATTATCAATTGTGCTACTGTCATCATATTTCTAAATTCATATTCTGCTTTATTTAAACATTTAGTTTTTCTATCAAATTTTTTCTTCAATGCATATATTAAATCTAAACCTTTTAATAATGATTCTTCTGATCTTAATATTCCTGCATATTCCCACATTATTTCTTCCAATTCCAATTTTAAACTTTCTACATCATAATCTACATCACTCATTGGAATTGAATAACTATCAATTGTTTGTTTAATATTCTCATCTATTTTTCTTGGAGGAACTAAATTTACAAATGATAAATAATTTGCCAATTCATGTGCTGATACCACACATTCTAATAAAGAATTACTTGCTAATCTATTTGCACCATGTAATCCATTAGATGCACATTCTCCGATTGCATACAACCCTCTTATTGATGTTCTACCCTCTAAAGTTGTTTTAATCCCACCCATCATATAATGAGCTGCTGGAGCTACTGGGATTGGGGTGGTGGATATATCTATATCATATTTTTTACAAACTTTTGATATTGTTGGAAATCTTTTCGCTAGTTTTTCTGCCGGAATACTTGTTGCATCTAAGAATACCTTATCACTATCGGTTGAATGCATTCTATCATATATTGCACGAGTAACTACATCACGTGGTGCTAATTCTTTTAATTCACTATACTCATCCATAAATGCAACACCATTTTTATCAACAAGTTTTGCACCTTCTCCACGAACTGATTCTGATATCAAAAATCTTTTTCTTGCACCTTCTATACATAATGCTGTTGGATGGAATTGCACAAATTCCATATCCTGTAATATTGCACCTGCATTATATGCTAAAGCTAAACCATCACCTGTTGCAACTGTTGGATTTGTTGTGTATTTATATATTTGACCCAATCCTCCAGTTGCCAATATTATTGCTGATGAATAAATTGTCTGATATTCATTGGTTAATGAATTATATGTAATTAAACCTTTACATTCACTATCATTATTTATCAAAAGCTCTGTTACTATTGAGTCTTCTTGAATATCTATATTTGGATTTTCTTTTGTTCTACGACATAATGTTTTTTCTATTACACTACCTGTTGCATCTCCTCCTGCGTGTAATATTCTTCTTACACTATGAGCTCCTTCTAAAGTATATGCAATATTGCCATTTTCATCTCTATCGAACTCAACTCCAAAATTTATTAAATCATTTATTACTTCATCTGAATTCTCTGAAATAAATCTTACAGTTTCTTCATCAGATAATCCTGCTCCTGCTCTTAAGGTATCTTTAACATGCAAATCTACTGAATCATCAGTATTATTATTCATTACACCAACAATACCACCTTGAGCATACCGAGAATTACTTTCCCCAAAATTAGACTTTGTTATTACTAATAATCCTTCTGGTAATTTTATTTGTTGTGCTATTTTTAATGCACAAAATAATCCTGAAATTCCACTACCTACTATTACGGCTGAATATTTTGAGTATTTCATAATCCTCTAACCTTGCTTATTTATATTTCTATTTTAAATCAAAATATTTTTTATTGCTATTAATTTATTTGCGAATTAGAAATATTAAATACAAAAGGAGTTTTTATTCCTGTTGTATAGTCTGATAATGTATATCTTACTACTGGCATGTCGTATAAATAACCCTTATGCATGGATGTAGTAAACTCATATACACGACTCTTACCTATTTCCCTTGTTTGCTTCATTAAATTACATCCCCTTATGAAGAATACAATAATAATACTACACCAAATATTAAAGAAAAGCACACCATTAAATTCCTTGCCTGATACATTCTTAACATAAATGCGCCTGATCCTTCTTCTACTATTTCGTCCCAATTCTCCATAAAATATTCAAAAAATTTCCTGTCAGGGATTGCTTGTTTATCTATTATAAATATTTTCAATGAATCTAATAAATTTATCGCTAATGGTATCGTTGCATAAGTGAGAATTACTTGCCAATCGACTATATCAAATATTGCTGATAATAATACTGATATATATGTAACTGATAAAAGTTTTTTTTGGAAATCTAAACTATCCCATTTGTCGGAAAAATAATTCGCTAATGTCTTTTTGCCTTGTCGTTTATCCAAATCATAATCTAATAATGTATCTGTATATAACATATTTACTGTCATTAATGCTGATGGGATTGAAACAATTATTGTATGCCAATCATAATGACCTGTCATTACATAATTTACCCCTCCAAATATGTAAGGACCATATATTAAAATTATTGCTAACTCACATAACCTATATTTACCTAAAAGGGGATATAATAAAGCTAATAATCCACCTAAAAACATAAATATTAATGTCCATATTCCAACTTTTATTATAAAATATAATCCTATCAATGATGCTAAAATAAAAAATATTATAGATAATATCAATAATTGTGTAGTTGTCATTGATGAATTTAAAATATAACTACATTTACCTTGCTGAGCATTTTCTAATTGTAATTTATTATACTCATCATATCGTTTGGGTAAAATTTTGTAATCAATATAATCATCAAACATATTTGCTGCTAAATGTGCTAAACTTATACCCAAAAGAGCAATTATTCCATAGATAGGATAGCCTTTTTGAGTAACTGAATAACAAAATGCAACAAACCAAGATAATATTGACATAGGAAGTGCATAACTCCTTGTCACTGTTAGCCAAAATTGTATTTTTTTTATCATTTAAAAATTCTCCCGAAGGACATTACATCCTCGTATGAAGCGCCTGCCTCTAATAATTCTTCTGCAGCAACTCCAAATAGTGTAATCAACTCTATAGCTTCGGTTTTTTGATCTATATTTTCTACAATTTTTTCTATTGCAGCTTCTCTAGTTAAATTTGATATTTGTCTATTTACTCCTAATGTTAGACTTCTTCTTTTAGCTTTACCCATTGTTTCCCTCTAAAGAATTTATTGCTAACAATCCAGCACCTATCATTCCTGAGTAATTCCCAGCTGTTGCGATTTTTACCTTCGTAGGAGTCGTTACTATTTCACTATTTACTTCTTTTTCAACTAGTTCAGTATCTACAAACTGAGCCATAGAACCTGATAATACTATACAATCAGGATCAAATAAATTAGCCAGTCCGACTATTCCAATTTTTATATGATTCTGCCATGTAGATAAAATTTCTTTCATTAATTCATTACCTTTATCTACACCTTCTATTACATCATAAGTTGTTATATCAGGGTTTCCACTCATTTCTTCTGCTGTCTTTTTTAAACCTGTTCCTGAAGCGTATGCCTCAAAACAATCATAACTTCCACATGTACATTTGCGACGTTTATCTGGATACATCTTAAAATGCATTTCTCCGGCTGCACCAGATTTTCCCTTTAATAACTTATTATCAATTATTATTCCACCACCTACACCTGTTCCTAATGTAAGCATGACTGAATAAGCACAACCCTTGGAAGCTCCTACTTCATGCTCTGCCCAAGCTGCACAATTTGCATCATTCTCTACAAATACTGGTAACTTACTTATTGAGGCAAAATCAAATTCTCGATAATTTTTTGCTAAATTCCCTGTTGAACTGATTACTCTTGTATTTTCATTATTTACTGCTCCTGCTGTTGATATACCTATTGTATCTACTTCATTCTCATATTTTTTTACAGCAGATATAACTATTGATTGTATTTCTTCCAATGTCTTTGGAGTTGAATGCTTCTCTACTTCGCCAACTATTTGACCATTTTCATCTACTATTGTGTGATATATCTTTGTCCCACCAATATCAAATGTTAATGCTTTTTTCATTAATTAAATCCCTTTATTCAAAATGATGATATTTATATTTTGATGCTATCTCTCTATTTGCAGCAGAAATTACACGGCTTACAAACGGATAAAAACGTGCATCACGAATTGGATTGCCATTTTCATCTGTTAAAGCAAATTTTGGATATAATGTTTCTTCTTCAACATATTCTTCTTCTGTTGATGCTAATTCTTCGTCCATTTTATACCCTGTATTTTTCTTCTACTCCATTGATAAAACGCTTTGTTATCAACTGAGGTCGTGTAATTGCTGAACCTATTACAACTGCATGAGCTCCTAAATCAAATGCTTTATTAATTTGTTCAGGATCCCATATTCTACCCTCTAATATTACAGGCTTGTCTGTTTCTTTTACTAATGCCTCTAATAGTTTAAAATCTGGTCCATCTCCTTCAATTGGAGATTGAGTTGTGTATCCTGATAATGTTGTAGATAATACATCTACTCCTAAGTGCGCACAATTTATGCCTTCTTCCAATGTTGAAATATCAGCCATTGATTTTCTTCGATTAATCTTTATATATTTTATAATTTCTTCTAATGTACATTTTGGACGAGGTCTTGACGTACCATCAAATGCTACTATATCGGCTCCTGCTTGGATTAAATCAACAACATCCTTTAAGGTTGGTGTTATATAAACGATTTCTTTCCAATTCTTTGGAATAACATCAGGCTTGGTTAAACCTATTACAGGAACATCTGAAATAGACTTTGCTATTTTTACATCCCTTACACCTGCAACACGTAAACCTTGAGCGCCACCATTCAAAACTGATTTTATCATTGCTGTCATACATTCTTCTTTGTACAACGGTTCACTTGGCATAGCTTGACAAGATACTATTACTTTATTTTTTAATCGTTTTATCATATCATTATTTTACTAAAAAAAACCTGTACATGTATGTTTATTACAAAAGGTAAAGTAATTATATACAGCGCATTATAATTTATTTTTATTTAACTAAACCTAAAAAATAACTATGTAAATAGAATGAATATATTGCTCCTAACACGGCACCCCAAAAAACTTGTATTGGAGTATGACCTAATAGTTCTTTTAATTTCCCACCAATTGCTTGGATTTCGTGTTTATAAAAATCATCTAAAATTCTATTTAAACAAGCTGCTTGACGACCTGCTGCACGTCTTAATCCTGCTGCGTCATACATTACTACTAATGCATAACCAAGTGCTATAGAAAATTCTACTGAATCAAATCCCTTTAGAATTCCAACCATTGTAGATAAAGCAACAACACTTGCTGAATGAGCACTTGGCATTCCACCTGTTGTTGTAAACAAGCGTAAGTCTACTTTTTTATCCATTACTAAATGTAAGAAAAATTTTATTGTTTGTGCGATTAATGGAGCTGTTAAACTTGCAAAAATTACTTCATAACCTGTATTAACTATTTTTGATACGTCCATTAACCCTCCGTTATTTATCCAATTTCTTTTTCATATTATCAATAATATATCTAAACACTTCTGAATTGTACTTGTCAATTATATCATAGATTTCGGCAAAAAGCGAATTTACTTTTTCTCTTGATTTTTCTAATCCATATAATGAAGTATAAGTAAGTTTATTGGCTTCTTTATCTTTTCCTACTGTTTTTCCTAGTTCTTCAAATGTTGATATTTCATCTAAAATATCATCATATATTTGGAAAGCTAAACCAAACTTTTGAGCTAAATCATCCATTTCTTTTAAACCATTTTCATCAGCCCCTGCAATTATTGCACCAGCTTTTAAAGCTAATCTAAATAAATCTGCTGTTTTATGTGTATGGATAAATTCTAAAACTTTAGAATCTTTTATTCCCTTGTTTTCTGATTCTATATCAACAACTTGACCTGCTATAAGTCCATATGCACC
>CALUWB010000066.1 GCA_944324375.1 Candidatus Gastranaerophilales bacterium
ACAAAATAATGCAATGTTGGGAACATCCATATTAAATACAGCAACAAGTAGCTTGGATATAATAACAACACATTTACAAAGGATGCGAGATTTGGCAGAACAAGCAGCAAATGAAACTTATGGAGATGATTCAATAAAAGCAATTCAGGCTGAGATAGATCAAAGAACATCAGAGATTAATCGTGTAATATCAACAACAGAATATAACGGGATAAAGTTATTTGAAGATGAAAATGTTGATGTTTCCAAATGTGTAGTAAATCAAACAACATTTGTTGCAGGTGAGACATATTATTTAACATCAGCTGAAGATTTGGTAAAATTACAAGATTTAGTGAATAGTGGGGTTGATACAACAAATGTAACTTTTGAATTATCTAAAAATATAAATATGCAAGGTGTTAATTTTAGAGGTATTGGCACTGATACATCATCTTTTAAAGGGGTATTTAATGGTAATGGACATGTTATATCTAACCTAACAATAAATACAAATGAAGACTATGTTGGTTTATTTGGTTATGCTGATACAACTGCTGTTATTGATTCTTTAGGGCTTGTGAGTTGTGACATTACTGGAGCGCAGTATGTCGGAGGACTTTTAGGATATGGAGATGTGAATATTACAAATTCTTATGTAAAAGGTGATGTTAGTGGTTTTGGCGTTGTTGGAGGACTTGTTGGTGCTGCTATTGGAACAATATCAAATTGTTATACAAATATTGCTGTTAATTGTATGGATGGAGTTGGTGCAGGATTTATTGGTGCATCTTCTGCAGATATAGTAGATTGTTATAGTCAAGGGTATGTTTCTGGAAAATCTTGGTTAGGAGGTTTTGTTGGTGTGAACTCTGGTAATATAACAAAATCTTATTCTGATGTTGATGTTGATTGTAGTGTAAATGTTTCTGGTGGGTTTGTTAGTCATTGTGTTTCAGGAACCATTGATAGTTGTTATGCAACAGGAAATGTGAAAGGAGATTCTGCTGTTGGTGGTTTTGTAGGAGCTGTTGAAGGAACAAGTATAGTCCAAAACTCTTATTCAACAGGTCGTATCAATGCTACTTCTACTTCTAAGATTGGAAGTTTTGTTGGAGAGATTAAAGATAATCCTACAATTAATGGTTATTATGATAAAAATAAATCTGGTGTAACTGCAGCTGTTGGTGATGTTGGTTATAATGGTACTGTAACTGGTTTAACAACATCAGAGTTAAATCAAAAAATTACAGATGGAACATTACCAAAATATGATTTTTCAAAAGTAATAACAAATAATAATACAGGAAGAGAATTTGTACTTCAAGTTGGTATTGGTTCAAACAGTGAATCTCAAATTAGTTTTTATACTGGATTTAGTTTTAATCTCGATATAGATGTATCAACATCAGAGAATGCAAGAAATGCTCTTGATGAAATCGATGCTGTATTAGATTTGATAACTGCAAAACAAACAGAGTTTGGTGCAGTACAAAATCGCCTTGATTCTGTATTAAATTCATTGAATGTAAGTATAGAAAATACAACATCATCCTTATCAACAATACGAGATGCAGATATCGCAAAAGTATCAGCAGATTATATCCGAGCTCAAATATTACAGCAAGCATCCGCATCATTATTAGCAACGGCCAACCAAGCTCCTTCAATTGCATTGAATTTAATTTGATGTTAACCCAAGGGTAAATGAATTTTAAAACTTTTCCTCTCCTTATAGGATAGTGGATTAATTTACATGTGTCTTTCTGTTGGGTTAATTAGAACTTGAGCAAGCTTATCAGCCCCTTCAAAATTTCGTTTTTCTAAGACATCTGCAGATTTTTGATTATCATATCTTACAAATTTGTGTTCTATTCTTAATTTGCCATCTTCAATACTTAAAAGTAAATAGCAAGATTTAGGTTGTTCAGTAAATGGTCTGCCTACACTTCCTACATTAATAACTGTTTTTCTTGTAGTTGTTTGGAAGCCACATGGAATATGTGTATGACCACAAAGAATAATAGTTGCTTCGGTATCTTTAACCATTTCTTCAACTTCTTTAGGTGGAGTATCAGGTAAAATATCTTCATTATTTTTCCTTGGTGACCCGTGAACAAGAAGAATTTTAAATCCATCTACTTCTACAAGTTTTTGTTCAGGTAAATTTTTCAAGAATTCTTTTTGTGAATCATTTAAAATAGAAGCATCTTCTTTTAAAGCATTAGCCATAATTGGTGCTCCATTTTCTCTTAATGATTCACATAATTCATCAGAATATTCAACAATCATTTTATCTGTATTTCCTTGAATCATTTCAATATTATCGTATGTATTAAGATGCATACAATAATCTAATGTTGGAGCAGGTTCGGGGCCAGCTAAAACATAATCTCCTAAAAAGAATGTTTTATCGCAGTTATTTCTTGCGATATCGTCCATTACTGCATTAAGTGCGATTAAATTTCCATGAATATCTGATAAAATTGCTATTTTCATTTTTTACCTCTTCGTTGTAAAATTATTATATGATAAAAAGAAGAAACTCAAAACAAATTTTAATAGGAAATGTAAAAATTGGTGGAGGAGCTCCAATATCAGTTCAATCAATGTGCAATACCGATACTAGAGATATTGATGCGACAGTTCGCCAAATAAGAGAATTTTCAGAAGCTGGTTGTGATATTGCAAGACTTGCAGTATTAAACAAAGATGCAGCTGATGCAATTAAAGAAATAGTTAAAAAAACTGATATTCCATTAGTTGCAGATATACATTTTGACTACCGTTTAGCAATTCAATGTATTGAAAATGGTATTCATGCTCTAAGAATTAACCCAGGGAATATCGGTAAAAGAGAACATACTGAAAAAGTTGTAAACCTTGCCAAAATAAATAATGTTCCTATAAGAATAGGTATTAATGCCGGTTCATTAGAAAAAGAATTAAAAAACAGAGAAGATTTAACGCTTGCACAAAAAATGGTTGAAAGTGCAATGAATCATATAAAAATTCTTGAAGATTTAAACTATGACACAATGAAAATTTCATTAAAATCTTCAGATGTAATGACAACTATTGAAGCTTATAGATTAATGGCAGAAAAAGTTGATTATCCTCTTCATGTTGGTGTTACAGAAGCAGGAACATTAAAGGGAGGATTAATAAAATCATCCGTTGGTATTGGTACTTTATTAGCAGAAGGCATAGGCGATACCATCAGAGTTTCTCTAACAGAAAACCCTGTAGAAGAAGTTTATGCAGGTTGGGGAATACTAAAATCTTTAGGATTAAGAGAAAAGGGAATAAATTTTGTTTCTTGCCCAACTTGTGGTAGAACTCAAATTGATTTAATAGGACTAGCTAAAAAGGTAGAAGAAAAATTTAAAAATGTAGATTTACCAATTACGATTGCAACAATGGGTTGCCCTGTAAATGGACCAGGAGAAGCATCACATGCTGATTATGGGATTGCAGGAGCAATCGGTGAAGGTTATATTTTCAAAAAAGGTGAAATAGTTAAAAGAGTCCCTGAAAATGAATTATTAGATGAATTAGAAAAAATCATCAAAATAGATTACCCTCAATTAATGAAATAACTTGAAAATTTTGAAAATGTATTATAAAATTATTAAATAAGATAAAGGATTATAAAAGGTAAATGGACCAGAGTATTTTAATTAATATGTTAGTAGTTGCAATATTGATATTTGCAAATGCTTTTTTTGTTGCATCAGAGTTTGCCTTAGTAAAAGTTAGAAAAACAAAGTTAGAACAACTTTCTAATGAAGGTAGTTCAACAGCTAAGGTTGCTTTAAAAACAGTAGATAATATGAATGACATGCTTGCAGCAATCCAATTAGGTATAACAATAGCAAGTATTGCTCTAGGTTGGGTTGGTGAAGCTACTGTAGTAAAAATTATTGAAAAAATAATCGTGTTATTCCCTAACATAAATGTATCTGTTACATCTCATGCAATAGCTGTTCCAATCTCATTTGCATTGGTAACATTCTTACATGTATTGTTAGGTGAGCAGTTACCAAAATGTATGGCTATACAATATCCTGAAAAATTTGCGTTATTTTGTGCAAGACCGATTAGCTTTTTTGAAGTTGTATTCAAACCTTTTGTATGGATATTAGCTACAGCAAACAGTAAATTATTAAAAATGTGTTGTATTGATGCCCCTCAATCACCACTAGTACATTCAACAGAAGAATTAGATATGATTGTTGATGCAAGTTACAATGAAGGTGTTTTAAATCAAACAGAAGCAGAAATGCTACATAATATGTTTAAATTTTCAGATTTAACTGCTAAACAAATTATGGTTCCTAGAACTGATATGATGTGTATTGATAAAGAAGATATTACTTATGAAGAACTTAATAAAATTACATTAGAAAATCAATATACAAGATATCCAGTTTATGAAGAAAATATTGATAAAATTTTAGGATTTATTCATGTAAAAGATTTGTATGCTGCAAAATTAAACGGAGAAGAATTTGATATTGATAAATTAATTCGTCCATTAATGCTAATTCCAGAAACAATTACTTTAGATAATTTAATGAAGGAATTTAAAAAACGTCATGGCCAAATGGCTATTGTAGTTGATGAATTTGGAGGAACTTCAGGTTTAATTACACTAGAAGATGTGTTAGAAGAAATTATCGGTGAAGTTCAGGATGAATTTGATACAGAAGAAGAAGTTGATATCAAAGAAGTTGCAGAAAATACTTATGTAGCTAATGCAATGATGAGAATAGATGAAGTAGCCGAGTTTTTTGATATTAAAGAAGATGATTTTGATTTTGAAGATATCGAAACTATTGGTGGTTTAGTTGTAAAAATACTTGGTCGTATAGCTCAAGTTGGTGATGTTGTTGAGATTAAAGAACAAGGATTAAAATTCACTGTTCAAAAAGTTGATGGTGCAAGAGTTACAAGATTAGTTATTGCAAAAACTCCTGTAAAAAACGAAGCTTCAACTGAAGAAATTAAGTAATTAAAAAAATATTTGTATATTTTTATACAATTAAAAAAGTATATAATAACAAAAAAGTGAGAATGTTTAATTCTCACTTTTTTTTATAAATAGTTAATAATTCTATTGGTTATTATTATTTGTATTTGTAGTAGAGTTATCTTGTAAATTTTGATTATTATTTGTTTGTATTGTAGATTCTTTTATATTTGTTATAAAAGTGATAAAGTATTGTTTTCCATCGCCTGATGCCGGAATCCATTCAACGTTTACTGTTTCAATTGTATTTATAGAAAACATATTACTTAATTCTTCTTGTCCTAGAGGAATATCTGAATGTAAAATATATCCGTCAAAATTACTTCCAGCGTGAGATATTAACATATATGATTGTTTTTCTGTTTCTTTTGTTACTTGTACGGGATTATTTCCAATGTTGTCAACATTGATGATTAAAACGTCAGGGAAATAAGTTCTAATTTCTTTTGATGAAAGAACTTTTATAGAGAAGTTACCATATGAATAATCAACTTTTGATATTTGTAAGCATTGAGGATTATATATTAATAGTTGTCCTCTTTTAAGTATTACTTGTCCATTATTTTGAATATTTATTGTCTGATTTGTTTTTTTAAATTTATTATTATATACATCAAATCCACCTTGATCATTGTTTGCGATAAGTAAAGAATCTTTTGAGATTTTTGTTGCGTCACTGAAAGGAGCCCACATTCCTTCAGTTTGAGAATATACATATTTATAACCTACATTTGAAATTTCTTTTATTAAATCTTTTCTCAGATCAATAAATATATCTTCAAGTTCTCCATTTATTGGTCTTATTGATTCCAACATTTTTTCATATTCATAAGGATATAAATTATCAAATTGGTTTGTAGAGATACCATTAGCTGATGTCACCATTTTGCTAAATATTGGGGTAAGTTTAGAGTTTTTATTGTTTTTGATAAATTTTTTATCCCATTTTTTAAATGTTTTATTTTTAATTGCTTTCATTTCTTGTCTATCATTTGCAAAAATGTAACCAAAAGTATAAACGTATAAATAGTCTTTTACTTCACTAATTTTTTCAAAGTTTTCATTGTCCATCGCAAATTTTTCGTAATTTGCAATTCTTTTGTTCATTTCTTTAGGTGTTGTTGCTAGATAACCTCCATTTTCTAAGAATTCATCTTTGTGTTTAGCTCTTAAATATAAATATGCTTTCATATCAGATGTAACATATTGTCCAAATTTTTTATATGTAAATCTGTAATCTTCTTTCAAATGGTATTTTGCATATGCTGTATCTGAAACAATTTTTAAACCTACTGGTGCAAGTTCTTTATTGTAATATTTTGCACATTTTAAAAATTCTTTTCTTGTTTGAGGAAGAGAATTTTTTATATCTTCTTTAAGTAAATTATCATTTGAAAATGCTTCAATTTTTAATAATTGTTGTCTGTAATTGTCAAATACTTTAGCTTTATCTTCTGAACTATCATCAGAATATTTTAAATATAAAACTAAAAAGTTTTGAACATCCTTTAAGTTTTTGATTAAATCTTGTAAACTTTCAGGTTGAGTTAATTCTGGAATAGAAGAAGGATCTTCTAAATAAGACTCATATTTTGAACGGTCAAGATTAATACTGCTATATGTATAATTATTAAATATTTTTATTCCAATAATTCCTGCTAATATAACAAAAGTAATAATTGAAAGTTTAATTAGTATATTGAATATATTATGAAAATCAATTTCTAAATTTTTTTTGATAGGTTTTTTATAATATGACTTTTTATAGATATTATTGTTATTTTCAATATCTTTTTCTAATTCGTATCCACAATTTATACAAAATTTTTGGTTGTTTTTAATCTCATGACCACATCTTGGACAAAACATGATAAATAATCTCCTATAGTATAATAATTTCAAAGTTATTATACTATATGAAATTTAAAATAAAACATATTTATGCTGCATTTTTATTGTTATTAAGCTCTCTGATATTAAATCTCCAAGTATCAGTTTGTTCCATTGTTTTCATTGCTATATCTTCAGGTAATCCGGCATGGTGGATTTTAGGGATTAAATAAGTTGCAGGATATTCAATAGGTTCTGAAACATCATCATCAGTATCGTTGCATATAAAGTATAGTTCACCTTTATTATCTTTTCTATAATCAGTTATTGTAATTTCATGCGCTCCAATAATTTTTTTGTTTTCATCAGTTAAAGTATATCCTATAATTATATTGTTACCTCTATCAAGGGTTTCTAATAACTGAGATTTTGCAGTGTCATAATCTGTTGCATAACCAATAAGTGTTTGGTTATCATCAACATTTTGATAAGTAACTGACATAATATTTTTGTCTTCAACAACTGATTCTAAGAATGTTTTTTCGTAATCGATTAATCCACTATCTTCATTGCTGAATTTCCCACCACGTTTATCGTTTAAAGAATTATAACTTTGTTGTGAGGCTACATTCATGAATGTTGATTGCATTAAAACATCAATAGAGGAACGTTCTGTTTCGTCCCTAAAGTTTTGTTGAATTTTAGCTCTTAAATATGCGTTTTCATCTGGTGCTAATTTAACTTTCGCAGTTTTAAAGTCTTTTGCTTCGTATGGAATTTCAAAAGAATTTAATAACCAAATTGCATCAAGTGTATTTTCGGATAAACTATCTAATTTGATTTCTTTACATACAGATTTATTTGTAGATGTTAAACCTTCTGCAAATCTAACATATTCTGCTGGTTTTTTCTTTGCTAAATTGAATTGTTCACTTGCTGCAACACAACAACCTGAAAATAGATCTCTTAATTCAATTTCAGTATTTTTCCTAGTAATAAGATTTTTAGAATTATTTGTAAGTTTGTCAATAACTTCTGTTTTATATTCATCAGGGATATCACCAAATTTTTGAGTTATTGTGTATGGATCTGTAACAGATATTAATGTGTCTTTTAAAAGTTTCTTATTATCTAAGTCTTTTGCACGCTGAGTGGTAGCTATTTTATATAAGTTATCTAAAACGCTTGACTTATCATTAGAGTCATTATTAAGCAATATACCTGTTTTTAGTGCAAAATCTAAGTATTTTTTATCGTTTTTATCTAAATCTTGAGATAATATTTTGTATTTTTCTTTCTCTTCTTTTGTTGTTAATGTAGTGCGAATATTTGTATTTACTGAATTTGATGCAAAATTAATGCTAGAATGATTAGTTAAATTAGAAGACTCAGTTTTATTGGTACTAAAATCTCTACTTCTTATCGGAGAAGTATTATAACAAGACATAACATTATTTGAATTCACACTAATCATATTTTTATAAAAACTTATTACTTTAAAAAATTGCTTATTTAAGATATAAATATTAAAAAAGGTTAAGATGAAGTATAAACTATTAACAGAAAAACAGATAATAATTTCAATAGATAGATTAACAAGATTTAAACCTACTGAGGAAAAATATCTTCGGGTTTTTAAAGATATTATTGTATCAAATTTGATAGAACCAAAATTAAAAAAAAATGAATTAGATAAATTTTCCTATGCTGAGCTTAGAGATATTGCTACAGAAATATTTAATGCTTCATTAAAAGAAGATAATACAAATGATTTGACAATAAATTTACGTTTAAAAGATTATGAAAATGAAATATTTGATAACAATGAAGAAGTGTGTAGTCTTTTAGAAAATAGATTGGATTATGTATCTGCAATAAAATTGTTAAAACAAGATATACCTCAAAATTTAAAATGGTTACAATGTTTGAAATCCCCATTAGATATATTCGAGCAAAGAGAAGAAAAGAAGTTTCTATTTCCAATTAGTTGTGTAGTAATTGTTGAAGGTATAACTGAAGAAATATTACTTCCTAGATTTTCTGAGATTTTAAATTATGATTTTTCTACCAAAGGTATAAAAGTTCTTCCTGCTGGAGGTAAAAATCAAGTTGTAAAATTATATTATTCATTATCAGATATTTTAAAATTGCCAATATTTGTTTTATTAGATAAAGATGCAGTTGAAAATTTAGAGTTAATTAATTTAAAATTGCGAGTTCAGGATAAAGTCTACATTTTAAATAGTGGAGAATTTGAAGATTTACTTCCAAAGGATTTGATAGTAAATGCAATAAATTCCGATTTGCAAAATTTTGCAAGTGTTTCAATTTCTGATATAACTACATCTGAACCAATGGTAAAAATATTAGAAGGTGTTTTTAAAGATAGAGGATTACATGAATTTAAAAAAGCAGAATTTGCTTTACTTGTGAAATCTCAAATTAAATCACAAAATGACGTATCAGAAGAAATAAAATATATAATAGAGAATATAAAAATGCTAGCCAGTAATGGAAATAAATCATTGATATAGATGAGATAAGTATAAAAACTCTTTGTTAAAATTTAAAGTAACAAAACATTAAATTTTGTTAAAACAGGGTTGCAAAGAAGTAATATATGATATATAATATGTATAGCGCTTAAGGCAGATTTAAGAAAGGATTTTTATATGCCTACAATCACATTCAGTGGCTTAGCTTCTGGTTTAGATACGGCTTCTTGGATTGATGCATTAGTTTCTGTAAAGCAACTTACAGTAACATCATTGCAACAAACATTAGAGTCTGTAGAAAAAAAGCAATCTACAGTATCTGAATTACAGACTTCATTTAATAGTTTACGAACAGCAATTGAAAAACTTGCGGATTCAAAATTTGGTGGAGCGATGGATTTATTTGCAAATAATTCCGTAACGTCATCTAATGAAGATATATTTACTGCAACAGTAAATCAAAATGCCGCTAGATTAAATTATGATATTAAGGTAGAAAAATTAGCAACAAAAACATCAGTAAGTTCTGATAAAGCCGTTAGTGCAATTGCTAATGATGATACAAAAATATCTGATTTAGGAATTACAGAAGGTAAATTGACTGTTTATGTGGATGGAGTAAAACAGACAATAAATATTTCTAAAGATGATACAGTAAAAGATTTAAGAACACGTTTTGCAGAGGCAGGTGTAAAAGCTGAAATTGATTCAGATGGAAAATTAAACTTATCAGCTCAAAATGGAACCTCTCAAATATTAGTTGGTGCAACAAATGATACATCTAATTTAAAATCAATGTTAGGTTTAGCGAAACAAGAAGATGGAACATATAGTTCAACATCTTCATTGTATCAAGTTGCAGGAACATCTAAAATAACTACAGCCAATATTTTTTCAGATGGTAATGGTGGAACAACAACAATTACTAAAGGAACATTTACTATTGGAGATGCTGAGTTTACGATTAATGATAATACAACAATAAATAGTTTAATATCTGAAATTAATGCCAATAAAGATGCAGGTGCAACTGCATATTGGGATTCAGCAAATTCAAAATTGGTAATTACATCTACAGTTGAAGGCCAATCATATGTGAATATTGAAGCTGGTACAAGTAATTTTACAGATGTAATGGGCTATACAGAATCAGAATGGGCAGCAGATGGTTCATTAACAAAATCTGCATTGAAAACTGATAACCAAACACTTGGTGAAAATGCAATTCTTTATATAAACGGTACTCAAGTAATTTCTCCAACAAATACTGTAACAAGTGAATTGTCAAGATTAGATGGTGTTACAATAAATTTAAAAGGTGTTAGTACTGAAGAGGAACCAACAACAAAATTAGAAGTAACTCAAGATACTACAAAAGTTAAAGAAGCTCTTAAATCATTTGTTGAAGAATATAATGAAGTAATGACAAAGTTAGATGAGTTGACTGCAACAGGTGGAGATTTATATGGCGATACTGCTTTAAATGCAATCGAACGTTCAATGCGCCAAATGGTAACTTCATCAACAGGTTACGGAGATGATGTCTATACATTATTATCTCAGATAGGTGTTTCTACAGCTGCTGCAGGTGCGAGTGTTAATGCTGATACGTCATCATTATCATTAGATGAAGATGCATTGGCTAAAGCTCTTGCAGAAGATCCAGATGCTGTAAAAAAATTAATTGTTGGTACAACAAGTCAAGAAGGTCTTTTAACAAAGTTTGAGAATATTCTAGATGATGCATTATCAACTGATGGATGGTTCTCTACGACAACAACATCAATTCAGAGTGAAATGACAAGATATAATGATAAGATATCTCGTGCTCAAACAACTGTTGATAATTATAGATCAAGATTAGAAGCACAATTCCAAGCAATGGAAAATACAATTTCTCAAATGCAAAATTCATATAGTAATTTATTGAATTCAGCAACTTAATTAAAAAAATATATAAATATAAAAAAGAGAAAGGTTTCTTTCTCTTTTTTTATTGAAAAAACATCTCTAAAATTATTAATATATTCTCGGTTTATAAAAAAATATACTAAACGAGTGGTGCCTGTAACATTTCTTAACATGCTTATTACTACTGGGTTTTAGGCTTATTGATGAGTGTTTAATTTTGGGGAAACTTGAAATGAAATCTTTTTGTAATATTATAATAGTATAAATTTTTTCCGTTAGATTCAAATTTGATAGCTGTTAACTAAAGAAGGCGAATCTTTTTCGGAGTCGCAATTTACAATTAAAGAGGATTTAGATGATTAGAAAACTAGTACTGTTCACTACATTGATAGTGATACTACTGTCTACGAAAGTCAATGCTTCTGAAGTACCCGTAAACCATGTAAAAAGCACAATAGTTCAACATTCAGTTGCACTAGGCGTTGACCCTGCAATAGCTTTATCAATAGCTAA
>CALUWB010000067.1 GCA_944324375.1 Candidatus Gastranaerophilales bacterium
TGCAGCTGCAATGAAAAATCTAGATTTAATGATAAGTGTAGATACTTCCAATATCCATTTGGCAGGAGCATTAGGTGTAAAGTCTAAATTATTGTTACCTTATTGTTCAGATTGGCGTTGGTTTGATAATAGAGAAAAAACAGAATGGTATGACTCTATAGAAATAATTAAACAGGAAGAACGTCAAGATTGGTATAAAGAAATTGAAGTTTTAACAAACTATGTAAAGAATTTTTAAATTCTATTTAATATAAATCAATTTTAATGAAAACAAAAACTTTATAAATATAAGGTTAGGTTATATTTATATAGGTGTATAGTTATGAGTAATGAAATTAATACATTTGGAAGTTTTAATCCAATGGCTCAACAAGCGTATCAACAATTTTTATATTCGCAACAACAACAGTATAGTCAACAACAAAGATCAGAAAATCCTTTATATGATTCAGGTTATTCATTGGTGTATCCTGAAGGGTATCCGCCTAAAGAACAGGTTCAGAATGTAAATCAAAATTATTTTAATAACGGTTTAAATATTCCATATAACAATATATCATTATTTAATAATGATATATTTGCAGGGAAGTATAGTAATGATATTTTTGCAAAACAATTATTAGTTTCTAAACCATGGGAGAATTTTTCATCAAGTAATCCTACAAATTTCCCAATGGAAAACCAAATAACATCTCAAACCTTACAAAATAAATTGTATTCAAGTCCATCAACGCAAGCTAATAATATTACATTTACTATTTAGTAAATAAATAAAAATTAAAATCTCGCAAAAATCAAGATGTATGTTATAATAAATTGAACAAAGAGGTTTTAATAATGTTAAATAGAAAATGTAAAATAACATATGTTGCTCATGGTGCAACAATTTATACAGAAGATAATAGATTATGTAATCAAGAGAATTACCCACCTTTAGAAGATAAAGGTCAGGAAGAAATAAGAAAGATATGTGAATATATCAAGAATAGGGGCGTTAAAAACGATAAAATATATTCAAGTCCCGCAACTAGATGTATACAATCTGCTCAAATGATTGCAAAAGTTTTCAAGCAAGATTTTGAAATATTACCAGAATTAAATTCTAGAGATTGGGGCGATTGGAATGGTTTAACATTTGAAAATATTGTAAAAAAATATTCAATAGAATATGGCGAAAATGTTCCAAGTATTATAGCCTTAACACCAAGTAATGGCGAACCAATAATTGAATTTAATCAAAGAGTAGATGAGATTGTTCAAAAATTAGTTGAAAAAAATATAGGTAATCGCGTAATTGTTGTAACTGGTCAAAATGTTATTCAATCAGTTGTAGCAAATACTTTAGGAATACCACCAGAAAAACAATCAAGAATATTAATAAAAACGGGTAGTGCTACTCAAATAAGTTATTTTGATGATTGGTCAAGTTTGATATATTCAGGTTATGTTCCATTATAGGGGAAATATGAAAATATTAAATTCTGAAAATGTAAAAACAATTGCATATTTAGGAACGAGTGGGTCTTTCACCGAGATGGCCAAAGATTATTTTTGTGCAAAGTATGATTTAAAAGGCTATCAAATGCCATTTCGTACAATAGAAGAAATAATAAAGTATGTTTTATCTGATGAAGATTCAGTTGGAGTAATACCGGTAGAAAATGCAAAAGAAGGGGTTGTAAGAGAAACAACGGATAATTTAATCAAATCTACAGGTAAAGATATATATATATTGTCAGAAACGATATTACCATCTAATAACTGCTTATTATCAAAGAATAGTGAAATTTATAATATTTCGGGCTTAATAGCACCTGCTCCTGCAATAGCAAAATGTAGTGACTATATTCAAAATCAATTACCAATGCATTTAAATATTATAAATACATCAAGTATAGAAGAGTCAGCAAGACTATTAAATTCATATAATTTAACTTATGCAATAATTGGGACAGAAAAAACGGCAGAAATATATAATTTAAATATTTTAAATCCGAATATAAATAATGATAAGAATAATCAAACTAAATTTGTAATGGTGGGTTCGTTCAAAACTTTGCCTAGTTCAAAAAGTACATCTTCAGTTGCTATTTCAATAGAAGATAAACCTGGGAAACTTTTTAGTATTGTTCAAGAATTAGCAAATAGAAATATAAATATATCATATATTCATGCAACTCCATCAAAGATGGATATAAATGAATATATATTATTTCTTGATATAAAAGGGCATATAGCAGATGATAGAGTAAGAGAGGCTTTAGAAGCTGTGCAAAATTATACTAGTTATTATAAATTTATGGGTTCATACGAAAGAATATAATAAAATGGTATTTTTAGATTATGCAATAAATTTGTATTGATGATATCTTGTTAATGTTTCCCCGTAACAAAAGGAGAAAATAATATGCAATTAGTAAATAGGGTTGTTTTTTTATTATTTCTAATTACATTACAAATAACAATTTTAACATTACCAGTTTATTCCGACGATGATATTGATATAAATAAATATCAAAAGCAGATTGAGCGTTATACAAATATAATTGATAAAAATCCAGAAAGTTATTCAAATTATTTGAAGAGAGCTGATGTAGAATATAAATTAGGTATGTACAAAGAAGCAATAGAAGATTATACTGTGGTATTAAAAAAATATCCAGATGTTGCAGAAACTTATTTTTTAAGAGGAAATTCACGTTTTGGAGTAAAAGATTATAAAGGAGCAATAGAAGATTTTACAAAAACAATAGATTTAGAACCTGCTTCAGTTACTGCATATTCAAATCGAGGGACAGCAAAGATAATTTTGAAAGATTATAATGGTGCAATTAAAGATTTTGATATTGCAATAAAATTAGATGATGATATATATGATTCATATTATAATCGTGGTATAGCGAAATTAAATATAAAAGATTATAAAAGTGCAATAGATGATTTTAATAAGGTAATTAAGTTAGAACCTGATAAGACCGATGCTTATTTAGAACGAGCACATGCTAAGGCGTATTTGTCGGATTATAAAGGTGCAATTGAAGATTTTAACAAAGTTATAAGTATAAATCCAAAGTTAGTTAGTGCATATTATGATAGAGGCCATGTAAAAATTCAACAGAATGATTTAGTAGGAGCTGCAAAGGATTTTACTAAAACATTAGAATTAGATAATAAATTTGCTCCAGCATATTTTAATCGTGCAATGATTCATTATGCAACAAAGAATTATGATAAAGCAGTAACAGACTATTCTGCATACATAGCCTTGAATTCAAATGATGCAGAAGCATATAATAATCGTGCGTTATCAAGAATGCATATAGGTGGACAAACAAAAGAAGCCGTATATGACTGTTTGAAAGCGTTAAAATTAAATCCGGAATACTATCCAAGATATCAAGAATTACCTTGGTTAAAATATTACTTACCTCAAAAATAGTAGAG
The DNA here is from genome assembly GCA_944324375.1 of Candidatus Gastranaerophilales bacterium. Taxonomy (GTDB): domain Bacteria; phylum Cyanobacteriota; class Vampirovibrionia; order Gastranaerophilales; family Gastranaerophilaceae; genus UMGS1585. The sequence goes on from CALUWB010000067.1 coordinate 3,445, forward strand.
GGAATTATGAAGAAAAAAAAATTAATATTATTAATCTTATTTGTATTACTTTTTAATTCATTAACTGTGGCAGCATATGAACATTCAGATTATGAATTAATTAAGAAATTACGAAAGTGTAATAAAAAAATAGATAGAAATCCTGAGGATGCAAAATTGTATATCCAACGAGGGTATTTAAATTTTATGATAGGAAATTATTCTGATGCATTATCTGATTATGATGAAGCAAAGAAATATGAACCCAATAATTACAATATTTATTATAATATTGGAAGAATGCAATTTATGTTAAAAAATTATGATAATTCTTTGGAAAATTATACAAAAGCAATAAATATACACAAAAAAGATGCAAAATCTTATATAGGAAGAGGGTTGGTAAAAGAAACTTGTGGGAATTTACAAGGGGCTTTAGAAGATTATAATAAAGCAATAAAGATTGATAAAAATTATGCTCAAGCATATATAAATAGAGGAGTCGTAAAAGATAAGAATAAAGATTATAATGGAGCAATAGAAGATTATACCAAAGCAATTAAACTAGATAAATATGCATCTGATGCATATTATAATAGAGGATTAACATATTGTAAGTTAAAAAAATATGATGAAGCTATATCGGATTATACTTTAGCAATAGATTTAGATGCATTTTATGGTCTCGCATATTATCATAGAGGTCTAACATATATTGAACAAAAGCAATATGAGAAGGCAAGATGTGATTTAATCAAAGCAATAGAAATACAACCTCAAAATAAATTAGCAAAAGAAAAATTAGTAGAATTGCAGGATTATGTTGTTGAATGATTATGCTATACTAATATTGTAGAGGTAGTGATATGAAAGTAAATCCAATAATATCCGGAATAGTATTTAGATCCAGTCAAGATCAAAAGAAAAAACATAGAATAAATCGTTATAATTTAGTACCAATAACTGGTTATACATCATTGGGTTTTGGTATAGCTTCTGGAATATTTGGTTATAGAAAAAATATAGTGGTGCATAAAGTAGCTGCAATGGTAGCATTAGCTGCAGCAGCGGCACATATTTTATTATTAAAGACGATGCATTTAGTAGCAGGAAAGCAAAAAAAATAAAATATTTGTTTTTTATAAAATATAATTAAAAATAAAGTAGAAGGTTATAAAATATGTATAATTCTAATTCAGAAAAATTATATCAAAAAATATTTCCAGGGACTTTAGAAAAACGAGAAAAAATAATGGCATCATTAGCCAATATAAATTTAAAGTACAAAAAAACATCATTTTTACGTGATGAATTCAATGTTGATATAGAGAAAGAACAAATAGAATAATAAATAAAATTTATACTTGACCTTAAAAAATGTTTAATATAGAATTTAATTACTTGATAATTAAATATCGGGATGTGGCAAGGACTCTTATTTGGAACGATTAAGTATCGTTACAAATGGAGGCAGGCAGAGTCAAAAGCGTAGCTTTTGCGAGCCGTATGAAAATACTACCAAGCTGCATCAAAATAGATTGACAATTAAATATCGGGATGTGGCGCAGCTTGGTAGCGCACCTCGCTTGGGACGAGGGGGTCGCACGTTCAAATCGTGTCATCCCGACCATTTTTACAAAGAAGCCTATTAAGGCTTCTTTTTTGTTATTTATTTTTTAATATTTGTTTAAATAACTTCAAATAACGTCAAATATTTATTTTTCATTGTTTTAATATATATATGGAAGGTAAAGTAGGAAATATTTTTGAAACACAATTTCGTTATGCCATAAGAAATAATTCTAATGGTGTTACTTCTGTACCTTCTGTCCAGGTGAATAATAATCCTTCCTCATTATCAAATAAGAGTCAAAGCTTTATATCACAAGAAACTAAGGATAAACATGTTAATCATATCCTAAGGAATTCAAGTATTGCTGCAGGAATTGGTGTTGTAATATTAGCTCCGTTTGTAATGTTAATTTCAAAGGGAAAATTCCCTAAAGTTTCTAATATTATAACGAAAAGGTTAAACAAAATTTCTCAAAAAATAACAGAATTACGAGAAAAACCAGAGATGACAAAGGCAGAAATGCTTTATTTAAATTCATTACAGAAGACAAATAAATCGTTAAATAAAGCAAAGGGGATTTTATTAAATACAGGTCCATTAAAAGATGTTTTATTTGACAAAACATTAAGAAAAATTGGATTGGGTAAAGTTTGTAATAAAATAACTGGCTTTTTTGAACGTATGGCGTTGAAGATGACATCAATCGCATATAATAGTTCAAATAATGCTTATGTTTCAATGAAAGATAAGTTTGTGCAAACAAATAAATCAATTTTAGGTTCAAAATCATCATCAAGATTAGAAACAATAAATGGCGTAACAAAAACAGTTGCCGAGTGGGCAAAAATAGCAGAGGGAAAAATTAATCATATAGATACATTGTATGATTCATTTAGACCAACTGCAGTTTCAAAACGTAATAAATGGTTAGGAAAGCAGTTTAATGGATTAGGGGATAAAGTTTTTGATCAAATCTATGGAAACTTATGGGGATTTATAAAAAGTCCAAAATCTTGGACATCATTTATTACCGAAGATTTAGCTTCCTCAACAAAAAATAAGTATTCAAGAAATATAATTTCAAGAAAAAAATTGATTACTAATACTCATTCCGATGTAACAACTGAATTAAATAAATTGTTGTCTAATATTGAAAGCAGTTTAGATTTAACAAGTAAATCTTCTTATGCTCTTTTAAAGAGAATAAAAAAAGTTGTATCATTATATGATATTTCAGCTTCTGATGCTAAGAAACAAGAAATTATATCGGAATTATCAAAAATAATTTCAGATAGTTCAATAATTTTAGAAAAATCAAATTCAAAATATTCCGAGTCTGTAATTAAAAAGGTTAAAAAATCCTTAGGAAATATTCGTTATGTAATAAGTTCTGATAAAAAAGGTGAATTAGAAGATATTATGGAGATATATAAGCAAATTCTACCAGAAAATAAGTATTCAGAACTAAAAAAATCTAGTAAAAAGATGCGTGAAGCATTAAATAATGCAACAGAAACAGAGGCAGATAAATTTGTAGATAAAATGCGTGACTTAAAATCTGGTTCAGCAATTTCAGATGTAGGTTTTGGTTTATTATTCCCATTGGGATCAACAGCTGTTGCAATGTCAATGGCAGATACAAAAGAGAAGAAACGTTCAGTAGGTTTAAATTTTGGAATTCCATTATTTGTAGGTTTAGCAACAAGTATGTGGGGGACAATAGCAATGCTTGCTGCTGGTCCATCAATGGCATTAGGTATAGTTACAAGTACAATAACAAACCAAATATGTTCTAGAATAGATAATTCATTAAAGAAAAAAGATGCAGAAAAACTTGCTCAACAGAATCAATCAGAAGCAACTAAAGTTTAGCAATCAAATCAGAGATGTCATTAACAGCATCTTTATTCATTAAGTTATAGAAATTACTAGCTTGATTTTCCCAGAAATTTTTAACAGCTTGAACCGGATTAGCAGGGTTTCCTGATTCAATATTAATTTTTCCATCAAGTAAAGAATCAACAACTGGAGAGAATGCTTCTTTTGCATCATCTATTAAATTCCCAATACTAAATTTTGCATCATTTTGAATATTAGAATCAGTATTAATAGCATCTATTGTTTCATCTGGATTAATTTCATTAACAAGAGAATTATAGTCAAATCCTTCAATATCTAAACCAGCAGGTATACCTAATTGGTTTTGAATTTTGGAAGAGAAATTTTCTTCAATTTTAGAATCATCAAGTTTTTCATCTAAAATATTTGAAAAGGTATCATCAGATAAATCAAAATTATTTATATTATTTTGATTTTGATTTTCTTGTGATTGAAATATTGAATTTAAATTATTTAATATAGGACTATTCATAATACCCTCTTCCGATAGTATTATGAATGATATTTAATAAAATATCATCATTTAGTTGAAGGATTTAAAAATTCAAAGAATTCCATTCCTTTTTCTATTTTTTCTTTTGCAAGTTTTTTATTATGAGATAAAAGGTATTGATATCCTTCAAAAAATTCTTTGTTGATATTTTTAATTAATTCCTTTTCTTCAATCATTACTTTTATTTCCTTTATATAGGCCATGGATATTACAATATGATATTGCTTCGTCAATAGAAATATTATTTAGGATTTCCATTTCAGCTTTATCGTGTGGATAAAAATATTTTATAAATACGTTATTTTTATCTTCTGTTTGTGCTTGAACGAACATAATATAATGTTCGTCTTCCATAGGGTGTTTTTCAAGAGAAATAATAGTTCTATTTTCAACTTTTTGAATTCTAGGTGAATGTTTTTCTGTTGTTAAATCTTCATTATTTTTAGGTTCAAGTAGTTCCATTGTGTTTCCACAACAAACTAATTCTCCAACTCCAGACACTAAAACTTCAACAATATTTCCACAAGTATTACATTTATATATTTGTAATTTTTTTGTCATAATTCTCTCCTTTTTTAATAATTATATTGATAAGTAAAATAAATATCATTGCCGTATATGGCTATTTATGGTATTGTGTGGGTATGGTAGATTTAAATACTCAATATGAAGAAATGGAAGCTAACTATAAAGAAATTTTTATAGAAGCTGCTGAAATGATTAGAACGGCAATTGATAAATTCAAGCCAGATGTAAGCTGTAAGTCTTGTAGGATAAAATGTAATATTCAAAAACCAGATATTTTTTCTGATTTTCCAGGAGGTTGTCCATATTATAATTGGCAAATGCAAGCATTGACTTATTTAACAACAACTTATGCAGAAAAATTGAAGAAAGCAAAAGAAAAGATAAATGAGGGTAAGGCAAAGTGTCAATGTAATATGTGTGGGGCTTGTTGTAAGTTAGCAGTAAGTGAGTTTTCATATACTCAGTTGAAACAGAAAGCAATGCGTGGGGATAAATTTGCAACAATGTTTACAAGTTGTTTTGTTCCATATGAGTCAGAAGAAGAAGCGCAAAAGGCTGTTCCTGAGTATTTTGAATTATCTAATGCTTTATTGGATTCAAATGAGAGAGTATATTTTTATCATTGCCCTAAGTTAACACCAGATAATAAGTGTTCTGATTATGAAAATAGGCCTTTATTATGTAAAGATTTTCCAATGACTCCATTAAAATTGTTACCATCAACTTGTGGTTATTTACCTTGGAGAACGGGGGCTAATAAATTAGCTATGTCAATAAAAGCAAGAGAAGATATAATAGCATTTTATAAACAAAAATTAGGCTAGAGGCTAAAGGGGTAAAGGGGTAAATGAACTGGTAAATTTTAGCCCATTAGTTAAAAAATATTTAATAAGGATAAAAAAATGAGTGAAATAAAATTTGGAACAGATGGATGGCGTGCAATTGTAGGAGAAGACTTTAACGAAGAAAATGTTGCGAAAGTATCTCGTGCAATCGCTAAGTATGTATATGATGAGTATGGGTTAGGGAAGAAAATTATAATTGGTTATGACCCACGCAATATGGCAGACATTTTTTCAAAACAATGTGCTGAAATTATTTCATCTTATGGGTTTGAAGTATATTATTCAGAAAGAGTTATACCAACACCTGTTCTAGCATATTGTGCCAAAGATAGAAATGCATGTGCTGTTATGTTTACAGCATCTCATAATCCTCCTGAATATTTGGGGATAAAATTTATTCCGGATTATGCAGGTCCTGCAACACAAGAAATTACAGATAAACTTGTCGAAAATTTAGATAAAGAATTTGAAACAAATTCATCTAAGAAAGATATAGTAATCGAAAACTTTGAAGAAGAATATTTTACTCATATAGAAAAATTAATTGACTTTGATTCAATAAAAGAATTGGATACAACTATAATTTTTGATGGATTGTATGCGGCAAGTATTGGATATTTTGATAAATTATTAGATAGACATGGTATAAAATATGAAGCCTTGCATATGCATCATGATGTTAATTTTGGTGGTGGAATGCCTGAACCAAAACCAAAATATTTGAAAGAATTAATCGAAAAAGTTAAAGAAAATGGAAATGCAATTGGATTAGCAAATGACGGCGATTCAGATAGATTTGGTGTGATTAATGAAAAAGGAGAATATGTTACACCAAATGAAATTATCTCAATACTTTTACTTCACTTAGTTGGCGAAAAAGATATGGAAGGCTGCCTTGTAAAAACTGTTGGAGCAAGCCTTTTATTGAATAAAGTTGCAGATTTATTGAATGTTCCTGTTGTAGAAACTGCAGTTGGGTTTAAACATGTAGGTCAAGCAATGCGAGATAATGACTGTATAATTGGTGGTGAAGAATCAGGTGGATTAAGTATTAAAGGTCATATTCCTGAAAAAGACGGACTATTAGCAAATTTATTAGTTCTTGAAGCTATGGCATATTCAGGCAAATCTCTTATTGATTTGCAAAAAGAAATTAAAGCTCTTGCAGGTTGTTCATTCGTAAACGATAGAATTGATTTAAAACTTGATAATAGAGATAAGATAAAAGATGTACTTGATATTGTTTCAGCACAAACCGAAGTTGCCGGCATGGGGGTAAATGATAAGAATTTAATTGACGGAGTAAAAATATATGTTGGTGATTCAAGTTGGATACTTGCAAGACCATCAGGAACAGAACCTCTCATGAGAATTTATTTTGAAAGTGATACTCAAGATAATCTAAAAAAACTTCAAGATGATATAATGTCAAAAGTTGATGTATAATAAAATCATAAATTACAAATAGCATAAGGAATATAAATAATGATAGAAATGAAAGTAATGGGTATAGCCCTAGATACAAGAACAGGATCACCAATTGTAGTATTGCATGATTTAGAAAATAGAAAAGCATTACCAATTTGGATTGGTTCAGCAGAAGCTAGTGCAATTATAAGAAAAATAGAAAAATTATCAGTTGCACGTCCAATGACTCACGACTTAATAATTTCTATTATTGATAAAGCTGGATATAAATTAGACCGGATAGAAATAAATGATGTGGAAAAAGAAACATATTATGCAACATTATTTTTAACAAAAGGTGATGAAGTTTTAGAGATAGATTCTCGTCCATCTGATGCTATAGCCGTAGCAATGAGAGCAGAAGCCCCTATATATGTAACTGCAAATGTTTTAATGAACGGTTCAGTTTCAACAGATTCTGCAAGAGATGAAGAAGAAGCAGAAGAGTTTAAGGAATTTATTCAAAGCATAAAACCATCTGATTTTGAAAAACTAATAGACAAACACAGAGAATCTGATCAGTAGGGGTAAAGGGGTAAAAGGGTAAATATTCTTATTATTGTAATGTAAGGTTAAATAGCTATATTTATTAAATTTGTTTACTTAGTAAGTAGGGTGGGCAAAGCGACTGTTTGCCCAGCATTTAATAAATTCAATATTATTGCTCCACAAAGTTGTAGGTTGGGTGCAACCCAGCAAATTATTCTTGTTAATTAGATTACTTCGGAATATAAATATCCCTCGTAATGACGTAAGTGTTGAACTGTACCCATAAAAGTGGATAAACAAACTAAACTCGACTCACGAGTCACGAATCACGAAAAAACATTTCCCCCCTCTTGATCACAGTAAGTAGGGTGGGCAATGCGACTGCT
>CALUWB010000068.1 GCA_944324375.1 Candidatus Gastranaerophilales bacterium
GGTGTAATTAAAGAAGCCCATAAAAAAGCGGCTTTAGATGAAAAATGTTCTGTAACAGATGATTGTGGATTAGTTATAAATTATACGAATGAAAAAATCCATGTAATATCAGGAAGTGAAGATAATATAAAAGTAACTTACAAGGAAGATATAGAATTTGTTACAAAAAAAATATTAAAACAATAAAAAGACCGACAATTTGTCGGTCTTTTTATTTACTCGCCTTTTAAATTATTTAAGGATTAGCTTTTGCAGCTTTATCTGCTGCTTTCGCTCTATTTTGGTTGTTATGGCTGTCAATAGTTCCTCCAATTGCAGCACCTACAAACATACCTACTAAAGAAATTCCTACTGCTAATGCTTGAAGCCCTGTTTTAATAGCTCCTCTTTTTCTAACAGGTCCAAAAGAATTTAAATCTTTTCCCATATTATTAAGAGATTTAATAATCATTCTTTTGCCATCCATTGTTTTAAGTTGATTAGCTAGCATTTTAGAAGCTAAAGCTCCTGATAAAAGACCTACTGTACCTCCTGTGGTTCTAGCCATATTGGTTGTTTCATATTTATTACCACGAGGTGTTTTTTTTGTTTTTCCTTGAAAAGCGATGTTGTTGGTTGAGTTAATTAATTGAATACTCATACATACTCCTATAAATAATAGTTGTTTAATAATAAATCCAACTGATTAAATAATACTCGCAAAAGAATATTTTTGTTAGTTTGTAAATAAAAATTTACAATAAAAAAGGCTTACTATTTTAGCAAGCCTAATTTGTGTGTGTAGGTTATTATGTGAAGGTTAGTTATTAAATCAATCCTAGTTTAAGTCTGTTTAACTGAGCTGTAATTTCATTTGCGATTTGGAAAGCTTGAGGTTGACCTTGAATAGCTCCTGCTTGGCCACCTGCAAATGCTTGAGTTTGTTGAGACTCTTCAGGTTTACCAACTTGTTGAGTTGGTTGCATATCTTGAACATTTTGTGGAGTTTGAACATTTTTTATTTGATTTTGTGCATTTTGTAGTTCTTGGAATTGTTTAATAATTTCTTGAGCTTGAGCCTCTGTTTTAATGTTTTGAGAATTAATTCCAAGAGCTTGTAATTCTTGTCTTGTTTCAGGTTTAATTGCATTTACCTGATTCATTTGTTGATATTGATTAATTCCATTAATACCGTTTATTGATACCATATCCAGACCCCTATTTTTTCCATTTTATTGACAAATTAGTAGACGACATTTTTTTAGAAAACTTTAGTATTTTTAATTAAACTGTTACAAATCTTAACTTAATTAGCAAAATAATTTATTCATTGCTATTAAAAGAAATACTAAGGAGGTCTTATATGTTTGGTGTAAAATTTAATCCCGTAAAAAATACAAAACCTTTAAGAACAATCGAACGAGAAATGGAGCAGACTAGAGCAAGATATCAACATTATTTAAAAACTGGAGAGATAACTTTACCTCAAAAGAATATAGTTAAAGAATCTTTCTCGGTAAAAGTTGCTAAATTTTTAAAGTCTTTAATAAAAGCTAATAAATAATGAATTTAAAATCTTTATATAAACTTAATCCGTTGTTATTGAGCAACGGATTTTTTTGTGTATAATGTTCTTTTGAGAGGGAATATTATGGACAATAAAATTTATTTTGTAGATGTTACAAACAGAGATGGTGTACAAACATCAAGATTAGGTTTAGCAAAGCTTCAAAAGACAATAATTAATTTGATGCTTGATGATATGGGGATTACTCAATCAGAGTTTGGGTTTCCTACAACAATGCACGAATTAAATTATTTAAATGCCAATTTAGAGCTTGTAGAAAGAAATGTTATTACTAATACAAAGCTATCTGGTTGGATGAGAGCTGTAGCAGGTGATGTTGAAAAATCCTTTACCAATGTTCCCAAATTAAAAAATTGTAATTTGTCACAATCTACTTCTGAACAGATGATATATGGTAAGTATTTAGGTAAGAAAACACCAGATGATATTTTAAATATGACAGTAGAAGCAGTAGAAGCAGCTGCTGATAAAGGTGCAGAAATTATTGGAGTTAATGCAGAAGATGCATCAAGAAGTGATTTAGGTTTCTTAATTAAATTAGCAAAAGAAGTTAAAAAAGCAGGTGCATATAGATTTAGATATTGTGATACATTGGGTTATGAAGATCCTAAAACTTCTTATGACAGAATTTATGAAATAGCAAAAGCAACCCAAATGCCAATAGAAATGCATTTTCATAATGATTTAGGAATGGCAACAGCTTGTTCTGTAATGGGTGCAAAAGCTGCTATTGACGCAGGTGTTGATGCTTATATTAATACTGCGATTAATGGTATGGGAGAACGTGCAGGTAATGCTGATTTGGTTTCTTGTCTTTTAGCTATTTTAAAATCTGCAGGATTTAAAAATAGTAAATATCAAATTGATCCAAAAATTGATTTAAGTAAATCATGGAAGTTAGCTAAATATACCGCTTATGCATTTGGGGTTGATATACCGATTAATCAACCTGCAGTCGGTGATAATGCTTTTGCTCATGAATCAGGTATTCATGCAGATGGCGCATTAAAAGACAGAAGAAATTATGAGCTATATGATTTTGAAGAACTTGGAAGAGGCGAACCAGAAATTATTGAAACAGGTCGTATGATTACAACAGGTGAATATGGCGGAATTAAAGGTTTTAGAAACGTATATGATAAGTTAGAACTTGAATTTCATGATGAACATGAAGCTCGCAATATTTTGGAATTGGCCCGTTATGCAAACGTTCATACTCAAAAACCTTTAACAGAAAGTGAGTTAAAATTTATATACTATTATCCTGATATAGCTGCTAAAGTTATGACAGTATCACCATATTATTGTCCTGAAGGAGCAATAAAAGATAGGGTGGATGCTCACTTGTTAACTTTACCAAAACACATAATTTAGGAATGAAAAGGAAGGATTAAGATAAATGGGTTTAACATTAGTAGAAAAAGTTCTATCTAACCATGTTGGTAGAAATGTTCATGCCGGAGAGTTAGTAATATCAAAAGTAGATGTTTGTGCTGTTCAAGATGGTACAGGACCTTTAACAGTACAAGAGTTTAAGAAAATAGGTAAACCCAAATTAAATAATCCTGAAAGAACAATTTTATTTATTGACCACGCATCACCTAGTCCAAGAAAAGAATTATCTAATACTCATATGGTATTGAGAGAATTTTCAAAAGAATATGGTGCTATTTTATCTGATACAGGTGCAGGTGTTTGTCATCAAAGATTAATTGAATCGTATGTTAACCCTGGAGAAGTATTGGTTGGTGCAGATTCTCATACTTGTACATCAGGCGCTTTAGGAGCATTCGCAACAGGCATGGGCTCAACTGACGTAGCTGTTGCAATGGCTTTAGGTAAAACTTGGTTAAAAGTACCTGCTACATTCAAAATTGTTGTAACAGGAAAATTTAATCCTGGTATTTGTTCTAAGGATTTGATGCTTCATTTAATCGGAATGATAGGTGCAGATGGTGCAACATACAAAGCATTAGAATTCTGTGGTGATACTATAGAAAATATGGAAATGTCAGAACGTTTCACATTAGCTAATATGGCTGTTGAAGCAGGTGCTAAATGTGGTTTATTTGTTGCTGATGAAAAAACAAAAGCATATTTAGAAGAAAAAGGAAGAGGAGATAAATATTCTCAAATTCTTCCTGATGAAGATGCAATATATGAAAGAGTAATAAATATAAAAGCAGAAGATATTAAATATACAGTATCATGTCCTCATACTGTAGATAATACAAAAACAGTTGATGAATTAGAAAAAGAACATGTAAAAGTAAACCAAGTTTACGTTGGTACTTGTACAAACGGTCGTATTGAGGATTTACGAGTAGTTGCAAGTATCTTAAAAGATAAAAAGGTTAATTCAGATGTGAGAATGTTAATATGTCCAGCATCTCCAACTGTTTATAAACAAGCATTGAAAGAAGGTTTACTAGAAACATTTATTGATGCAAATGCACAAATATTGCCACCAGGTTGTGGTCCTTGCGTTGGAGTCCATGCCGGTATTTTAGGAGATGGAGAAGTATGTTTGGCAACCCAAAATAGAAACTTCCAAGGAAGAATGGGTAATACAAACGGTCAAATTTATTTAGCATCACCATATGTTGCAGCATATACGGCAATTAACGGATACATTTCTGCTAAATAGTTTGTATAATTATTTAAAAAGGTGGTAGTCATGGTAAAAAAATGTCCATTTACGCAGGGTGAATGTACTCCTGAATGTAGTTTATTCGTAGCGAATGAAGATTTAAACGAATTTTTTGCAGCACGTTTAACAAGTTTAGGTGTTATTGATAAACAAAATAACGGTTCTTGCTCATTAAAAATGTTAGCAATGAGTGGAGGTAGATTTATATTTGAAAACACAACTACAAAACGGTTATAATTCTATTAATCGTTAAATCTTTGTTACAAAACATGGTAATAGAAGTATTTGTTTTGTATACTAGTGGAAGTTGAGAGGAGATTTTTGTGATTAATGAGGGAATGTTAGATAAAGTATTGTCACCTCAAGATTTAAGAAAGATTTTGAATGCTGATAATATGGAAATAGTAAGACTTTGTAGAAAAGCATCAATTGTTCCAAAGAAAGATGAAAATGGTAAAACATATTTTTCAATGGAAGAGGCACGATTATTGAAACAGGCAAAAGAGTCTAAGTCTTTGATGCCAAAATCGTCTTCTCAAGTTGTAGTAAATACATTATTATCTTCATTACAAAAAATGGAAGATAATATGACATCATCTATAACTGAGTCAATAACAGATTCAATAACAAAAGTTTTAGATGAAAGACTTGAAGGCATGGACGAAGTTGTAGTAGAACTTATTCGTTGCAAAACAGAAAATGAAAACTTGAAAAACAAAGTTAATGAATTAAACAAAGAAAATTATAGATTAAAAAATACTCTAAATTCATATAAACCATTCGCTTTTGGCTTATATGTAAAAAAACAAGAGGATGATATTTTACTTTAAATAATATAAGGGAAGATAGTATGGTTGTTAAAGAAGAAGTTGCAGCTAATACCACAGATGAAAGAGGCAGAGCCTTAAAATTAGCGATAGAAAAAATAGAAAAAGATTTTGGTAAAGGTGCAATCATGCGCCTAGGAGATAAAACAACAGTTAATGTAGATGCAATTCCAACAGGTGCATTGGCATTAGATGTTGCATTAGGTATAGGTGGTATTCCACGCGGAAGAATTATTGAAATATATGGACCTGAATCATCAGGTAAAACTACTTTAGCTCAACATATTGTTGCAGAATGTCAACAAAGAGGTGGTATAGCAGCATTTGTAGATGCAGAACATGCTCTTGATCCTGAATATGCAAGAAATTTAGGTGTAAATATTGATGAGTTGTTAATTTCTCAACCTGATACAGGGGAACAAGCATTAGATATTACAGAAGAATTGGTTCGTTCAGGTGCTGTTGATATTGTTGTAGTCGATTCTGTTGCAGCATTAGTTCCAAAAGCAGAAATTGAAGGAACAATGGAAGATCAACAAATGGGTTTACAAGCAAGATTAATGTCTAAGGCTTTAAGAAAATTAACAGGTGTTATTGGAAAAACTAATACAACTGTAATTTTCATTAACCAATTAAGACAAAAAATCGGTGTTATGTATGGAAATCCAGAAACAACAACAGGTGGTAACGCTTTAAAATATTATGCCTCTGTAAGAATGGAAATCAAACGTGTTGAAGGCTTAAAAGGCGATGGAATGGATGTCGGAAACCATGTAAGAGTAAGAGTTCTTAAAAATAAAGTAGCTCCTCCATTCAGAACTGCAGAGTTTGATATTATATTTGGAAAGGGTATTTGTAAGACAGGAAATATTCTAGATGTTGCAGTTAATTTAGATATAGTTAAAAAAGCCGGTGCTTGGTTTAGTTTTAATGATGAAAAACTAGGTCAAGGTCGTGACAAAGCAAAAGAATATTTGAATTCAAATCCTGAGTTACTTGCAGAAGTCGAAAAACTAGTTCGAGAAAAACTTGCAGAACAATAAGAAATGTAAAAGATGAAGCCTTATTTAGCAAAAATAAGGCTTCATTAGTTTTTAATAAAGTGTATACATGTGTGTAAAGTTAAAGTGAAAGGTAGTGGAGAATGGTACAAGCAATAAGTGGTTTTAGACCATACGTATCTGCTGTTCCACCTGTTGTAAATCAACAACGTGTCAACCAAATTAAGCTTGAACGCAATGAAGTTACTGATGATTTAAGGAATGGAAAAATTAGTGACATGCAAGCCATGTCAGAAAGAGTCGCTCTTAACTCTCAATTATCAGATGCAAAAGCTCAAGCTGCACAGGCTAGAAATGCACAACAAGTAAATGCACCTAGTCACTCTCAAACTGTAAAACCTACCACTGTAACTAACCCTCAAGAGGTTAAACCTGCTAATGTAGCTGCTATGGATAGGCAACAAAAAGGTAAGGAACTATCGCAGGTTGAAAAACAACAAATTGTTGATAACCAAATGAAACAAATGGCTATAAACAATCAGGTTTTACACGGTTTAACAGCAGTATAAGACAACTTTATAGAATGTATTACAGATAGGTTGGATAATTATTTTATTCAACCTATTTTTTATGAACCAAATAAGTTTAATTGAGGAGGGACAAGTTCCGGCTTGTCTGCATATTTTTTCTTTGTTGAAAGATTTTTTGAGAAATCTTTTTGCATTTTGTTCATTAATGATTGAGATTTTTCGATTACAGAACTTGGTAATCCTGCCATTTTTGCAACGTGGATACCATAACTCTTGCTTGCACCACCTGGAACAATTTTTCTTAGGAATTCAATTTTTCCGTCTTCTTCTGTTATTGTAATTCTATAATTCTTAATTTGTGGGTAAGTTTTTGTCATTACATTAAGCTCGTGGTAATGAGTTGCAAAAATACATCTTGCATTTATTTTCGTTGCAATATGTTCAGCAACAGCCCAAGCGATTGCAACACCATCATATGTACTTGTTCCACGACCAATTTCATCAATTAATATAAAACTGTTTTCGGTTGCGTTGTTTAGGATATATGCTGTTTCTACCATTTCAACCATAAATGTTGATTGTCCTAAAGTTAAATCATCGCTTGCGCCAACTCTTGTAAATATTTTGTCAGCAATCCCAATTCTTGCATAATCTACAGGTACATAAGAACCTATTTGAGCTAAGATTGCAATAAGTGCATTTTGGCGCATATATGTTGATTTACCTGCCATGTTAGGGCCTGTTAGAATCATAAAACGAGTTGAATTATTTTCAATAGAATCATTTAATTCCAAATCGTTTGCAACATATGTTCCTAATGGAAGAATTTTTTCTAATACAGGGTGACGTCCATTTTTGATAACAAATTCAGATGTTTCATTAAGCTCAGGTTTAACATAATTGTTTTCTAATGCTGTTGTTGCAAATGATGTTAAAACATCTAATTGAGCAATACATTCTGCAACTTTTCTTATAAGCTCAACAAACTCTTTTGAATAGTTTTTGAAATCCGAATATATTTTGTATTCTAAATCATTGATTTTTGATTGTGCAGATAAAACATCATCTTCATGTTTTTTTAGTTCATCAGTAATAAATCTTTCGCCACCTGTAAGTGTTTGTTTTCTGATGTAATTAGGTGGAACTTGATTAAGGAAAGAATTTGTAACTTCAATATAGTATCCAAATACTCTGTTAAATCCAACTTTAAGGTTTTTTATTCCTGTTTTTTCTCTTTCTTGTTGTTCAAAGTTTTCTATCCAAGTAGTTCCATTTGTTAATAAATCTCTTAGATAGTCTAATCCTTCATCAACTCCTGATTTTATAACTCCACCTTCTTTGATAACGTTAGGTGCATCTTCAGCAATCGTTTTTTCGATTATTTGCGCATAATCAAATAATTGTGGGATATTATCTTCTATTCCATCAAAAATAGCAATGTCAGAATCTTTGACTAATTTTAGTAAATCAGGCAAGACTAAAAGAGAATCTTTTAGGCTCAAAAAATCTTTTGGTAAAGCAACTGTACTGCTTAAGCGAGTTGCAAGTCTTTGAATATCGTATATTTGATTAAGCGTTTCTGTAATTTCAATTCTTGATGAATCATTATCAATAAGTTTTTCAACAATCTCTTGTCTTGCTTCTATTTCAGAAATTTTCTTCAATGGCTGGCAAATCCAAGATTTTAGTAATCTTGTTCCCATGTTTGTATTTGTTCTATCAATTGCCCAATATAGAGAGCCATATTTGTTTTTATCCCTTAGGGTTTCAACTAGTTCAAGATTTTTTCTAGTGCTTGAATCCATAAGAACATATTGTGAAAGCTCATATTGTTCTATTGTATCAATTTTAGGGAACGAAGATTTTAAGTTTTCCCAAATATACGCTAATAATGCAGCAGCAGCTCTAAAACCTAATTTGCAGTTGTCATAACCTAATGTATCTAGAGTTGATAAATTCATTGCATTTTTCAAATTTGTTTTTGCAAAATCAGATTCAAATATTTTTGCAGGAACTTTTGAACATCTGTAATTTGCTACAATTTCATCTGGAAGATTAAGTTTTTCGTCAGGAACAATTTGGAACGGCATTGCTTTTTGTGCAATAGACGGCCCAATTATTTCAGAAGGTTTAATTCTTGCAAGCTCAGATAATATAAGGTTTAATGGAGCTTGTGTAACTTTAAACTCTCCTGTACTTACATCTGAATATGCAAAACCATACATTCCTTTTTCTTCAAACATAGAACAAATGTAATTGTTGCTATTTTGTTCAAGAAAGTCATTTTCTATAATTGTTCCAGGGGTAACAACCCTTACAAGACCTCTTTTTACAATTCCTTTTGCTTGTTTTGGGTCTTCTAATTGTTCGCATATCGCAACTTTAATACCTTTTTCGACAAGCTTTCTAAGGTAGTTATCAACAGCTTTAACAGGGATTCCTGCAAGAGGAACTCGTCCAAGCTTTGCGCCTGAATCTCTACCAGTTAATGTTAATTCTAATTCTCTTGATAATATATGCGCATCTTCAAAGAATGTTTCATAAAAATCACCCATTCTATAAAGCAATAAAGTATCCGGATTTTGTTGCTTAATTTCAAGATACTGCTTCATTGCAGGTGATGTATCCTCCGGATTTACATCTATACTATTAATATGATTGATTTCCCCTTTTGTCATGACTATAATTATACAATAAGATAAGAAGTAGGAAAACTATGTTTAGATTTTTTAAAAATATTTTTAATGCAATAATTATAGTTTTAGTTTTAGCAGGGTTGAATAACCTTTATAATGCGCATGTGTTTGATGATTTAATCTCAAATTGTTCAAACTTTTTTAAAGAAAAGTCAGAACAAACAATCCAAAAGGTTGGAGATTTTTCTCAAATAAATCCTGAATTCAATGTTGATACGGCAGTAAATTTGTTCGGATTTAAAGCTGTATTAGGTGAACATAGAGCATCAGGACAAAGAATGATTGTTCTTGATTCAGGTCATAAAAAACTTTTAACAAGAGAAGATATTCAAACAGATGGAGTTAAACAAAAACTTGATGATTTAAGCCAAAAATTTAGATATCAATCCTCAAATGTAAGTGATATAGAGATATTAGGTAGAGGTAATATTTATGCATATGGTAAAAATCTTCCATATGTTAAATTTACAGCCAAGGTTACAAAACTTCCAATAAGTAGAGTAACAGGGATTATAGCTGTTAATGATTCAAACCCAAAAGAGCAAAGGTTGTTGATATCAGTTAATGAAAAGAATAGATATTCACAACTTATCGCAAGTGAGTTTTATCGAGCAGTAAAAGAATCAGATTAATTGTAAGAGAAAAGAGTATATATAATGAAACGACAAATTCGATTAGCACATTTATATCCAAAGATGTTAAATATATATGGTGATTTAGGTAACGTATTAACGATAAAAAAAAGATGTGAATGGCGTGATATTGAGATTACAATTGATGAGATAAACATCGGTGATCCGATGTCTGAACATGATATGTACTTTATTGGTGGAGGACAGGACATGCAACAGATTGCTGTTGCCAAAGAACTCCAAAAGAATAAGGCATTTTTGCAGAATGAACAAAATTTGAATGCTGTATTTTTAGCAATTTGTGGTGGATATCAACTTTTGGGTAATTATTATCAACCACATGATGGTGAAAGATTAGAAGGTATTGGATTACTAGATGTTTATACTGTTGCAGGCTCAAATAGATTTATAGGTAATGTAACAGCCGAAGTTGATTATTTGAAGAAAAAAACACTTGTAGGGTTTGAAAACCATAGTGGTTTAACATATTTGAATGGTAAGACTAAACCAATATCACATGTAATAATCGGAAAAGGTAATAACGGAAAAGATAAGACTGAGGGTGCAAGATATAAGAACGTATTTGGAACATATTTACATGGTTCATTCTTGCCAAAGAATCCCCATTTTGCAGATTATTTGATAGGTTTAGCATTGCAGAAAAAGTATGGTGTAGAGATGGAATTAGAATCCTTAGATGATTCATTGGAATATTATGCTCACGCATCAGTAGTAGAAAAACCTTACTAGGGGTAAATATAAGTTAATATAAATTGATAAATATAGTTTTACTTTACTAGCAAAAAAAATTTTCTTTAGTTTTAAATAAATATAATAGTATTTATTTAATTTATGGTTTTGTAATATGATAGTGCAGCAATTTATATATTCCCCCAAATTTAAAGCAAAAAATATTGCAATTTTAGATGATAGTAAAAGAAATAATTCTAATAATATAAAAGAAAATACAAATAAGGCAACATCAGATCCATTTGT
>CALUWB010000069.1 GCA_944324375.1 Candidatus Gastranaerophilales bacterium
TCATACTCTTTGTAATATGCTTCTTCATGTTTTTCTTTCAATTTTTCTAATACTTCTACTTTCTTATATGCTTCTGCTATTTCCAACTGTTTTGCTTTTAGGATAACTTTTGTATTTTCAATTATCATTAATTGCTTTTTTACTTCGTTACTTAATTTTATTAAGTATCCGTTACTACTTGAAATAGTAGTTAAATCTAATGTTGATGAATTACATATACTATCTAAAGAGTTTAAAGTTTGAACTTCTTTTGATTTCATAAATTCTAATTCTTCCATCTGAGCATTTAGTTTCTTTACTATACTTGCCATTTCCTGCTGTTTCTTTTCTAATTCTTTTTGACGCATATCTAAAACAGCTTGTAATCGGAAACTAAATTTTTTCAAAATTTAAACCTCTCTCCAGTGATTATATAAGACATCACCATAGTTAATTTACATCATTTAGTGGGGTAACTACATCATACGCACGGTGGATATTTATAAAAAATAATTAAAGCTCGTTTTTGATTTGCGAAGATTAATTTCTTGTAGTAAAATCAACTTATGGTTAGATTTTTGCAAAATTTAGATAGAGAAAAAATTTCCAAAACAATATATTCTATATTTAAAATTCAAGAATTCTTTACAGATATCCAGAATGTTAATCATCCAAATGTAGAAAATTGTGTTTATGCAATGTGGCACGCACATCAATGTTGTGTCCACGGGTTTCCAAATAGAAACAAAGTTAATGTCATGATAAGCCGTTCTAGAGATGGTGAAATTATTGCAAAAGTATGTGAAAAATGGGGATTTAAAGTTGTAAGAGGTTCTAAAGGGAAAAAAGGTAGTACAGAAGCTACTTTGCAAATGATTTCTGAACTCAAAAATGGAAATTGTGGTGCCATTATGGTTGATGGGCCAAGTGGACCTGTTAAAGTTGTAAAAGATGGAATTGTAAAAATTGCTAAACTATCAGGAGTGCCAATTGTTCCAGTGTATTGGTATTCTTCTAATTTCACTTTTTTAAAATTTCCTACTTGGGATAAATTTAGAATTCCATTTTTCTCAACACATCTAATTAATTTGTATGGAGAACCTATATACGTTGACCCTAATAATACAGATGAACAAGATGAACAAATAAGGTTAAAAGTAGAAAAAGCTCTAGAAGAACTTGAAAAACAAGCTCCTCAGAAATTCAAAGAGGTATTTAGATTCGGTATATGGAAAAAGAAAAAATAAATATTATTGCTATTCAAATGGAATCAATTATTGCTAATAAAAAAGCTAATTTTGAAAAAGTCGAAAATTTAATTGATAGCAATATTAAACAAAATACGGATATATTAATTCTGCCTGAATTATGGAATGTTGGTTGGGCTTGTGATAAATTTATTCAAGCAGCTGAACCTTTTGAAAATAGCAATACAATCGAGTTTTTAAAAAATATTGCTATAAAATATAATGTTAATATTTTAGGTGGGAGTTTTGTAAATAAAATAAATGAAAAATATTATAATACTTGCCCTGTAATAGATAGAAAAGGAAACTTAAAAGCTATTTATAACAAAAATCATTTATATTCTTATTATGATGATTCCGAAGGGTCATATATAACAAAAGGTGACAATCCTGTTATAGTTGATATTGAAGGAGTTAAAATAGGTTTAACAATATGTTATGACATTAGATTCCCTGAAATATATAGAGCATATAGAAAAGCTGGTGCAGATATTCTAGTTAATATGGCTGCTTGGCCATTATCTAGAGCCATTCATTGGAATTCGCTAACTCAAGCAAGAGCTGTTGAAAATCAAACATATATGATTGCTTTAACTCAAACAGGCTCACTTCCTACAGGCGCTAAAAACTTAGGACACTCTTTAATTTATGATTATAGTGGAAATATCCTTGATGAAATTAATACAATTGAAGGGGCTATTGCTGCAACAATAAATCTATATGATATGTATGAATTTAGAAATAAATGTACTATATTAAATGATATTCAAGATAGCTATGAGGTTATATATAATGTTTAAAAAACTACTTATAATATCTTTAATTGTTTTATTAAATTCAAATCTTTCTTTTGCTAGAGATTTGTCTAAAGATATAAATCAAGTTCTTACTAATTCTAATATCAAAAAAGGCTCAATATCTATATCTATAAAAGATATTGAAAATAATAATATTGGCTATGAACTTAATTCTACTGTTCCAAGACCTCCGGCTTCAATACAAAAACTTATTACTACACTACCTGCTGTAGAGGTTTTAGGTGAAAACTATAAATTTGAAACAAAATTATTTAAAAATAAAACAGGTAATTACATCATAAAACTAGGTGCAGATCCTTATTTAAATACAAACGATTTAAAAGTTTTAACAACAAAAATGCCTGCTGAAATAAAATCTGTTTATATTGATGATACAATTATTGATGCTAAAGAATGGGGTGAAGGATGGCAATGGGATGATGATATAAATCCATTAATGCCTAAATTTAGTGCATATAATATTGATAGAAATATGATTAATATTTTTATTGAGCCTACAATGAAAGATGCTCCTGCTAATATTGTTTTTGAAAAGGATTATCCAATTTCATTTATAAATAATATTAAAACTGGCGATAAAACTGATTACAATATTGAGAAAAAAAGTTATGAAGTTCCAGATATAATTACGGCAACAGGAGTTATTAACAAAACTGTCACTGTCAAAATCCCAGTGAATAGCCCTAAAAAGAATTTTAAATTAAGATTAACTGATGCTCTATTAGATAATCAAAAAAGTAATAGTGGAATTTTTTATAATAAAAAATTAACCAACGAATATTATTTAGTTAATACTGTTAGTCATAACATATCACAAGCCAAAATAGATATCTTGAAAAATAGCGATAATTATGTTTCTGAAACATTATTTAAAATCGCTGGAGGCAAATATAAAAATACAACAGGAACATTTGAAAATGGAAAAGAAATGTTCAATGAATATTGCAAAAAAATGAATTTAGATAATTCACATATTAATATTATGGATGCAAGTGGTGTATCTAAAAACAATCTTATGGATACAGATTTCATGACAAATTACTTATTAATAAATAAAGACGAGCTAGAACAAATCATGGCAACTTCTGGTGAGGGAACTATGGTTGATAGATTATTATATCTAAAAGGAAATATTAAAGCTAAAACTGGAACTTTATCCAATATTAGCTCTATTGCTGGTTTTTTATCAACCCAAAATGGTCATAAATACGTTTTTTGTATAATGATTCAAGATTCTAAATCTGACAATAAAGATAAAAAACTACTTGAAGATAATATAATTAAAACTCTTTATCTTAAAGGATAACAACAAATAAAAAGTGCAGCTCAAAATGCTGCACAGAATTCAATCAACAACTTCTTGTTTAAATCATATTACTCTTTTTACTATATCAAATTAAGAGCAATAGATGGAGTTTGATTTGCAGTAGCTAATAATGAAGCAGATGCCTGTTGTAATATTTGAGCCTTAATATACTCAGAAGATTCTGTAGCAATATCTGCATCTTTAATTGTTGATAATGATGATGTTACATTTGAATATTGAACATCTAAAGCATCAGCTGCAGAATCTAATCTATTTTGCATTGCACCAATTTCTGTTTGTCTTGTTGTTACTTCATTTAATGCATTATCAATATTTGTTAAAGCTGTATTATAATTTGTACCACCTACTGTAAAATATCCTAAGAATGTAGTTTTTTGAGATCCAGTCAATGTTTGAGCTTTTGCATCTTTAAACAAATCTGCATCCAAAGTTAACTTACTATTTGTAGTAGAATCAATACCAACTTGTAGTGTAATACCACCAGTTTTAGAACCATCTAAAAGTTTAATACCATTAAACTCTGTACTTGCTGCAATTCTATCAATTTCATCCCAACGTGCACCTATTTCTGCTTTAATAGCATCAATAGAATCTTGACCATATGTACCGTTTGCTGCTTGTTCGGTCAAGTCTCTAATACGTTGTAAGTGAGTTGCAATTAAATCATAATTGCTTTCAGTAGTTGATAACAAACTTGAACCTACCGCTACGTTATCTTGTGCTACACTAATAGAACTTAATTGTGTCTCCATTCTTGTCGCAACTGCAAAGCCTGCTGCGTCATCTGAGGCACTATTAATTTTATAACCGGTTGTCATACGTTCAATAGACTGATTTAATGCTTTTGTAGCATCATCTAAATTCTTTTGAACAATTAGTGAGCCCAAATTCGTATTGATAGTTAGAGCCATAATTAACTCCTTTCAAGTTAATTGTTTGTGGGAATATTAATCATCAATGATTTAAATACTCCTGTAATTTTTTTAAACGATACAATCCTTAAGTTAATATTATATACTTATTATAGCCCAAAAATATCTACACATGAAGTGTATAGAACAATATTTGTTACATTATTTAATAATTTTCTTTATTTATAAGCGTTTCACCTTGTCGATATATTAATATTTCTTCTGATTTGAAGCCAACAACTGTAGAAGCTACACCTTTTGCTATATATCCAAAATCTTCGATTACAAGATCTACTTTATCTCCAATATAATTTAACGCCTCTTCATAACTTAATGCCGGAGGTTCATGTGATAAATTTGCACTTGTTGTAGCTAAAACTCTTGTTGGAAAACTTTGACATATTTCAGCAAAAACAATATTATTAGGAACTCTTATACCGACAGTAGATAATTTTGACGTTATATAATCTGGAGTTCTATCACTTTTCGGAACTACTACAGTTAAAGCTCCTGGAAAATATTTTTTTATTAATCTTTGACCAGTTTTGGGAATGTCGTTTACATAATCTAATAAAGGATATATATCATCTGACATTAGAATTAATGGTTTCTCTTTTTCTCTTCCTTTTATTTCATATATTTTTTTTACAGCTTTCTCGCTTTCAGGAAGACAACCCAACCCCCAAACAGTATCCGTTACGAATGCTATAACGCCATCATTTTCTAACACTGCTTTTATTTTGTTTCTTAATTCATTACTTAAAATCATTTTACACTCTTTTCAACTTTGATAAAATTCTGTTTATCATATCACCAATATAATTTACTTTAAAAATCCAGCTTAAAGCTACGTATAAAACTAATATTTCAATAGATCCTAGCATTATTCTTATTATTTCAAATATTGTTCTTGGCAAATGAACATAAATACCAATTAATTTTACTGATATATAAGTTAAAATTAAAGTTACTAACCCTACTAATATCATTTTTAATAAGTTTATAAATAAATCTTTATAATCCATACTTACTTTTCTAGATATTAATATACCCAATGCGACAGCATTATATAATGTTACAAGAGATGTTGAAAGAGTAATACCACCTATTTGCCATCCTAATTTTGATATAAATATATAGTTAAATAAAAATTTTAAAATTATAGAAGATGCAGCTATCAAAAATGGTGTTTTTGAATCATCAAAAGCATAATATACACGAGTTATTGAATCTCTAAATACATATGGAATTATTGAAAAAGATAAATACAATAACGCATCAAATACCATTAATGAATCATTATAAGTAAATGCTCCTCTTTCAAAAACCAGCCTTACACTATCTAGACCTATAGTTAGTATACCTATAATTATTGGAATTGCTACAAAAAATAGCAAACCAACACCTTTATTGAAATAAGATTTTATACCGTCATAATCTTTTTGAGCTACTAATCTAGTAAATAAAGGAAATAAAGGAACTAAAAAGGCTGTAACTAAAATTCCTACTGGAAATTGGAAAATCCTATTTGCATATCCTAAAGCTGTCCAAGCTCCTTCTCTTAAAGATGAAGTAAAAAACATATCAACATATATATGTAATTGACCGATTGTAGAACTAAATACTGCTGGTATTAATAATTCACATATTGATTTTAGTTCTACATTATTTCTGAAATTCAAATTAGGTTGGAATTTAAAACCAATTTTTTTTATCTGTGGGAATTGAAGCAAAAATTGGCATATTGCACCAATTGTTGTTGCCCAAGCCAATACTAATCCAAGATTATCTTCTTTTGCTAAACATACAGCAAGTATGATTACAATACTCATAACCATTGGTGAAAAATTTGGAAGCATAAATTTTTTATACGTAATTAATAAACCATAATAAATCCCTACAATTCCACCAACAATAAATACTGGGGTCATTATTTTTAAGTGTAACGCCGCCAATGAAATCAATTCAGGTGTTCCATTAGAAATTATTATTCCCATTATTTGTGGGGCAAACAAATAACAAATTAAACCTAACATTGAAAAAAAGAATACACTCAAAACTAAAAATGTATTATACAACTTATTTACAAATTCAGAAGGTTTTTTATCTAAATCAGGAATTAATTTTGAAAATACT
This sequence comes from Candidatus Gastranaerophilales bacterium, assembly GCA_944324375.1. Classification (GTDB taxonomy): domain Bacteria; phylum Cyanobacteriota; class Vampirovibrionia; order Gastranaerophilales; family Gastranaerophilaceae; genus UMGS1585. The sequence goes on from CALUWB010000069.1 coordinate 6,419, forward strand.
GCAACAGTAGCACTATGAAAAGGACCTCCAACTCCACCTAAAAGTATTATTGCAAATGAAGGTATTTGATACGCATAAAAATAAGCATCTGAAACAATAGATGCTCCATAATATTTTGCAGTCACTACATCTCTCAAAAAGCCAATAATTTTACTGAGAATTGTTACTAATGCTATCAGCCAAGCTGCTTTTAATATTCCTGAACTTTTACTATCTCTTTTACTTTCAACGTCTTCCATTATTAATCCTTAGTGTAAAAATTTTATATATATTGTTATTCTAGTATCTCCTTTGGTCAAATCAGTTGTTACCAAACGGTTTTGACATGCCGGGATATATGTAATTTTGTTTTCTCGATCTTTTCTTATATATTGAGATATATCTAACTCACATCTTTGAATATTTAAAAATTTACTTAAATCAAAATTACAAACTTTCCCATTTATTATTACTTGTAATGCGTTTAATCCTTTTCTATCTGGAATATACAAAATTGCTTTATCTGACGGAGGATAAAACTTTTGTTCGATAACTGATTTATCAACTTCAACAGGAATTGTTCCTAAATATATTCCTGTATAATAATGTTCTAATATTTCAACAAAATTCTTCTTTAGTTCTTTTGCCATATAGCTTGCGCCATATTGACTCATTCCAACACCATGACCAAATCCACCACCATACGCTTTTATTTTTGTAATATGGTTATCTGCATCTGTTTCAAATTTGAAAACAACATTAGCACTTGGTAAAGCTTTTCCATCTTTTGTAAATAACCTTCTTATAACAAGTTCTTTTGCTACTCTATATTTCCCTTCAGTTGTAATAATATCTAAATATATGATTTTACCAGAATTTCCACGTCGTATAACTTTTAATTCTTTTAATGTTCCTATTTTGCTGTTATCAAAAAATTCTGGCTTAACAAAGCTAGTTTTAGATTGTTTAGGTAAATTTTGTTGTAAAACTTTTTCAAGTTCTTCTCTTGTCCATTCCCTTGTCCAACGATAATATCTTGATTTTACATCATAAGAAGGTGGCGTCGTTGAATAAAATTCATAAGCAACTTCTTCTCTATTTAAGGCTTTTGTATTTTGAATATCCGGTCTTGCCAATAAATAAGGTTTTAATGTTCCTGGGAATTGTTTTGTGTCAGGATCGGAAAAAGCATATGAATAATTTTCTGAATATCCACCTGAACAAGAACTATACAATGCTAATATGGGTTCATTATTATACATTGCTATAATATTTCTTGTTTCTTCTACAGCCTTATTGCTTGTTGGAGTTTCAGTGTTGTAACCAAAATAAACTTGACTTGCTACACTGTCAACTACATCATATGCTTTTGAAACTTTTGTTCTTGGCTTTATTGCATAATTTCTTGCTGCTATTGCTTGAGCTTTTAATGCTTCAAGCCCAAAATTTTCTGGCATTTCATTTGATACAACGCCTTTTAAATAATCTTCTAAATCAATTATGTTTATCAGATATAAAATATTTGGTTTTGTATTCTTCTGAATTTTAAAAGCACCTCTATACAAAGCCTGTTGACCTCTACGTTTTAATCCTTTTACACCTATAAATCCGTCTGGACAACATACAACAAAACCTTTTGTTGATTTGTATATTTCTTCACAATCATCCATTTTTAATTCAATTATTCCTTGATTGATAAAAAATGGAATATCAGTATCTTCTTTTATTTTAATTATTGTTTTTCTTGTATCAGGATCGCATACATAACAAGTTGAAGTTCCATATAATACAACAGAACTTCTTTCTAAAGTTTTGAAATTATTATCCATAATTCCAACACGAATTATAGAAGATTTTATTTCATCATTTGTTTTTGCACTTACTGATGTATAGGTTAAAACAATTAATAATATGCAAATAATTGATAAAAATATTTTTATTTTGTTTCCCAACTTGTACCTTCTTTAGTATCTTTTAAAATAATACCAACATTATCTAATGCAATTCTTATTTTATCTGCAACTTCCCAATTTTTATCAGTTCTTGCTTGTTGTCTATCATCAATGATTTCATCCATTGATTCATAATTTTTACCTAACTCTTTACTTACTTGAATTAATTTTTCTTTTAATTCTTCTTCTGATAATTGAGCCTTTTCAAAACTAAAACCTAAAACTGATGCTAATTTATATAATACTGTAAATGCATTTTCAACATCTTTATTAGCTTTATTAGCTAAATCAAATAATACAGCTAATGCCTTAGATGTATTTAAATCATCATCCATTGCCTCAACAAATTGTTTATATTCATCTGTTATTGAAACATCAAATTCTTCATTTATTTTTGTTTGTTTTGCATTTAACATTCTTTTAACACCTACAGACGCAGATTGCAATGCTTCATCAGAAAATTCTACAGGCATTCTATAATGATTTGTTAAAATAAAGAATCTTATTGTATTTGCATCATAATTCTTTAATAAATCATCTACTGTTAAAAAATTGCCTAATGATTTTGACATTTTTTCTTTATTTATAGTTACAAAACCATTATGCATCCAATAATTAACAAATTTACAACCATTTGCACATTCAGATTGTGCAATTTCATTCTCATGATGAGGGAATATTAAATCAGCACCACCAGCATGAATATCTATTGTTTTACCAAGATATTTCCTATTCATAGCAGAACATTCTATATGCCATCCTGGACGCCCTTTACCCCATGGAGAATTATAACCAAATTTTTCATCGCGTTTCCACAATGTAAAATCAAGAGGATTCTCTTTTCTATCCCCAACTTCAACTCTTGCTCCACTTACCAAAGAATCTATTGGTTGTTTTGAAAGCATGCCATATTGTGGAAATTTGGATACTCTAAAATAAACATCTCCATCTATTTCATAAGCATAACCTTTGTTTATTAAATCTTTAACTATTGAAATCATTTCTCCTAAAGTCTTTGTTGCGAAAGGTTCAATATCTGGTTTTAAATTATTTAATGATTTCATACTGTCTGAAAATTTTCCATACCAATACTTTGAAACTTCTTCAGGCATTTTATTTTCAACTTCAGATTTTTTTAATATCTTATCGTCAACATCAGTAACATTTCTGCAGTAAGTTACATCATACCCTCTAAATTTTAGGTATCTGTATAAAACATCCCAAGTAATATAGCATCTTGCGTGACCTAAATGAGCATTATCATAAACTGTAGGTCCACATACATACATTTTTACTTTATTTCCGTCCATTGGAATAAATTCTTCTAAATTATTTGTATAAGAATTAAAAACTTTCAAAATTTGCCCCTTCTTTCAAGTATAATTTCAATTACAATTTTACCCCAAAAAGATAAATAAAAAAGCCTATCCATATGGATAGGCTTTTTATTTTAATTTTAAACAAATTACAAATATAAATCTTCTCGTCTTAAGTGCATACTAACTTGTAACTTGTTTGATTGAGTTTGTGGAACAGATTTAATTATTAACCTATTAGTTCCATCATTAATAACTCTTGGAACACTAGCAGTCATTGGCTTGACAGATCCATGAGAAGTAATTGCAATTGGTGTTGGATTAGTAACATGAGTTACATTTTGTTGCGAAGACACACTTGTAATTACAGAATCTGGATTTGCCTTCAACTTATAATATTCTGCCATAGTTTTAGCTACGTAACCTCTTGTGCAAGGTGGTGCACAATGGTGTTTTAAAACATATGCAGGGCCAGCATTATAAGCAGCTAAAGCTAATTCTGTTGAACCAAACATTTTGTATAACATCTTATAGTACATAATTCCACCCTTGATGTTATCACTTAAATGATATGGGTTTACACCCAATTTTGCCGCAGTTGACGGCATTAATTGAAACACCCCTACA
>CALUWB010000070.1 GCA_944324375.1 Candidatus Gastranaerophilales bacterium
TCTTTATTAAGCATTACTTGAGGCAAATCAGGTTCAATCATTATAGAAAAAACTAAATTATGTTCTTCTGCCAATATTTTAACTTGCTCAACACATTCATTGATAATATCTACAATATTTTCAAGAGTTTTAACAGGTTTAACATTTTGAGATTCGTATCTTGAAAAATCTAAAATATCGTTAACCATTGTATTTAAACGTATTATTTCTTGATTCATAACCCCAATAAATTCTTTTTGAGTATTAAAATCAAAATCATTTCCATAATTATAAAGAGTATCAATATAACTCCTTAAAACAGTAACAGGAGTTCTTAATTCATGTGAAACATTAGAAATAAAGTTTGCTCTTAACTGTTCCATTTCAACTTCTTTAGTAACATCAATTAAAACAATTATATATCCTACATAATCACCATTACGAGAAAACATTGGAGATATTACTGATTTAATTACATTTTGAGCGACTTCAATATTAAATGATAAAGGAGAATTTTCCATATCATCTAATGGAGTATCCTTAAATAATTCTATTTTTTCTTTAAAACATAATTCTCCATTTGTATCACAATATTGTTGAATTTTACTATTTAAAATATCTTCATCTGTTACTTCTAGGAGTTTTTTGCCTTGATCATTTATTAAAACAACTGTATCATGGTTATCACATACAACAACACCATTGGCAATACTCATCAAAACAGCTTCTAGCTTATTTCTTTCCAAAGTAATACTTTCCATTGTCTGTTCGTTATACTTGCTTAAACGATTAGACATTCTATTAAATGCATCACATAATTCTTGAATTTCTTTACTTGACTCTTTGCACTCAATATTATAACCAAATTCACCAGAAGATATTTTTTGAACACCTTCATGTAATTGTTTTAGTTCTCTTGTAATAAGAATAGTATCCATAAATACAATTGCGATAACAGCAAGCCAAGCAACAATAAATGCGAACACTAAAGATGCTCTTGTGGTTGTAGAAATCTTGTCAATTATTGATCCGGACAAACCAACCATTACAGAACCAACAATAGATGAATCCACACCTGTTTTTAAAACCATAGGAGAACTTACTGAAATTTTAGCATTCTGAGCTTGGTTATAATAGCTATCACGACTTGAATAAATTATATTTGAATTTGCATCTCTAAATTCAATAAAAGCAATATCATTATTGCTTCTTAGTATAGAATCAGAATGAGCTCTTAAAGTTTCAGCCTTCGCAGTTTCCGGAATATCTTTAGTAATTTCAACACTTTCAATCGCTAAAGTTTTAGATAAAATTTGACCAAAATTTTTATAACCTGTATTAAGATTTTGTTGGATATTAAATACAGCAATTCCAGCAATAAAAACTAACAAGATTGTACTTAGTACGAAACCTTGAAGAATAAGTTTTCTCTGTGCTGTCATTCCTTTAAAAGCCAATTTATTATCCATACCCCGAATTATATCATGTAATACTATCTAGAGCAAATAACTCTTGCAACATGTACACCTGATGCAGATGCTTGAATTAAACCTCTTGTAACACCAGCTCCATCTCCAATTGTAAACAAGTTTTTAACACCCTCTGTTTCTAAGTTATTTGTTAACTTAACTCTTGCAGAATAGAATTTTACTTCTATACCATACAATAAAGTATATCTTGAAGCCGTACCTGGAGCTATTTTATCTAAAGCAAAAAGCATTTCAATAATACTTGTTAGTTGTCTATATGGTAAAACTAAACTTAAATCTCCAGGAGTTGCACATTTTAAAGTAGGTTCAATAATACTAGATTTAATTCTATCAGGAGTAGAACGACGTCCATCTAATAAATCACCAAATCTTTGAACTAAAATACCTCCACCTAGCATGTTTGCTAAAGATGCAATTCTTTGTCCATAAGCAATTGGTTCTTTAAATGGCTCAGTAAATTGTTCACTTACTAATAATGCAAAGTTTGTATTTTTAGTTTTAATGTTTGCATAGCTATGACCATTAACCGTTGCAATACCATTATAATTTTCTTGAACTACCTCTCCATTTGGATTCATGCAGAATGTTCTTACTGCATCTCCAAATTTTGGAGAATAATAAATCAACTTAGATTCATATAATTTATTAGTAATTGGTTCAAATACTGGAGCAGGAAGTTCAACTCTAACACCTATATCTACAGCATTGTTAACCATGCCAATTTTATTCTTAGCAAACTCATGAGTTAACCAATCAGCACCTTCACGACCAGGAGCAATAATTGTATATTCTGCTCTTATTGTTTCACCATTATCTAAAATAATACCTTTTACCTGTTCACATTCTACTATTAAATTTTTGGCAGATACGTTATTTAAAATTGTAATCTTATCCATCAAATAATCTTGCATATTTTTTAATACATCAAGACTTCTTTCAGTACCTAAATGCCTTACAGGAGAATGAACCAATTTTAATTCAGCAAGAGCTGCTTGATGTTCTAGTTCATCAAATATTTTTCTATCAGTTCCAAATACTTCATCTGTAGCACCAAATTCAAGATATAGTTTATCAGAATAATCAATTAAATCTTCAACTTCTTTTCGCGACATGTAATCGACTAAATGACCACCTACATCAGGAGTTAGAGTTAATTTCCCATCTGAAAAAGCACCAGCTCCTCCCCAACCACAAAGAAGCCCACATTTTTTACAAGAAGGACATTTTGCATAACCTTCACGTAACAAACATTTTCTATCTTCTATTTTGTCACCTTTTTCAATTAAAACTACTTTCCAATCTGGTTTTAACTTTACTATTTCAAGCGCAGAAAAAATCCCAGCTGGGCCAGCTCCAATAATTGCAACGTTATACATAAATCCTCTCCTAAGTTATCTATTACTTATTTACGATAGACTAAACATAAGAAAATATAAAGTAAATTTTAACTATTTTTACAAACTATACAAAATTTACATGTTTATAATATAATCATCATGAGGATTATTTATGTTTAATGAAACAAAAACGCATGAAATTACTGTCGATACAGTAATATTAACAATTAAAAATGATGAATTAAAGGTGTTATTAGTCAAAAGAGACAATGAACCATTTAAAGGGAAATGGGCAATTCCTGGTGGATATGTTCGCATGTCTGAAGATTTAGATGCCGCAGCAATGAGAATTCTTAAAGAAAAAACTAATGTTGATAACATTTATCTAGAGCAGTTATACACATTTGGTGATCCTTTAAGACACCCTGTATCTAGGGTTATAACTTGTGCATATTTTGCACTTATTAGAGCTGAGGATGTTAACGTAGTTAATGCTGATAATGTTGCTTGGCATAAGGTTGATGATTTACCAGCATTAGCATTCGACCACAAGGAAATTATTCAATATTCTTTAAAAAGAACAAGAGAAAGATTAGAAATGTGTCCTGTTGCATATCAATTATTAAATGAAAAATTTACATTAACTGAAATGCAAAAAGCATATGAACTCATTATGGGTAAGAAGCTGGATAAAAGAAACTTCAGAAAGAAAGTTATCCAAACAGAAGGTCTTAGAGAATTAGAAGAATTTTCTAAATCTACATCCAAAAGACCTGCTAGACTATACACATTTGATAACATCAGACTGAATTCAAAACGTGCACATTTTATTAAAAAGGAGAAAAAATGTTAGGATTTGTTTGGGCAGTTCAAGTTTTATCAGCGTTATTACTTATATGTTTAATATTATTACACTCACCTAAAGGCGATGGAATCGCAGGCTTTGGGGGAGCATCTCAAATGTTTGCATCTCAAAAAGGTGCAGAAAAAAGATTAAATAAGATTACTGCAATAGTTGCTGTAGTATTTCTTGTTTGCGTATTTTTATTAGGATTTGGTATCGTTAAATAATTAATGAACGAGATATTTTCAAGAAATGAACTTTATTGGGGTAAGACAGCACAAGAGAGGCTGTCTTTATCGCATGTTGCAATATTTGGATTAGGAGGAGTCGGGGGATATTCTGCCGAAATGCTAGCAAGAGCAGGGATTGGAGAATTAACAATTATTGACTTTGACAATGTTTCAAAAACAAACATTAATCGCCAAATCATTGCACTTAATTCAACTATTGGAGAGAAAAAAACAAAACTTTTTGAAAGTAGACTAAAAGACATTAATCCAAATATTAAACTTAATATAATTGATGACTTTTTTACAGAAAATAATGCTAACTTTATTGCAGATTATGTAATTGATGCAATTGATACAATGAGATCGAAAATCTCATTATTAGAATATTGTGTAAAAAATAATATACCAGTTATAAGTTCAATGGGAGCAGGAAATAGGATTGACCCTACAAAGTTATATATTTCTGATATTTCAGAAATAAAGAATAAAAAAGCCCCATTTGTTTCTAATGTTTTATATCAACTAAAAAAACGTGGAATTGAAACTGGTATAACAGTTGTAACAAGTGATGAAACACCAACAGTTCAAGAAAAAATATCTGAAGTTGAAAATATAACAACAAATGCAGGTGAAAAAATTGAATTCACTAAGATTATCCCATCATCAACTCCATTTGTTGCATCAACAGCAGGTATATATATGGCAAGTTATGTAGTTCAAAGGATAATAAAATGAATATATTAGTTACAGGGGCATCTAAGGGAATTGGAGAAAGTATCGCAAAGAATATTGATGGAAATATTTTTGCAGTTGGGAGATGTGAAGAAAGACTAAAACAATATAAAGACTATTTAGTATGTGATTTTGAAAAAGATGTTGAAAAACTTGGTGAATATATCAAATCAAATAAAATTGATATTATCATAAATAATGCAGGTGAATACATATATAAAGAAGCTGATTCAAATACATTAGAAGATATTGAACGATTAACAAGAGTTAATTTAGAAATTCCAATGTATATAATCTCACAAGCTCTACAATATATGAAAGAACAAAAGTGGGGAAGAATAATTAATATCGGTTCAATATCAGGAGTTATGGGAGAAGCAGGAGCAAGTATTTATTCTGCAACTAAAGCAGGTTTAATTGGAATGACAAAAGCGATAGCTCTTGAAGTTGCTCAGTACAATATAACCATAAACACAATAAATCCTGGTTGGGTAGAAACAGATTTAGGAAATTCTTCTGTTGAGAATTCCGAGTTTTCAAAAGAAGAAATTGTTGACTGTATCCCACAAAAACGTTTTGTACAACCAATTGAGATTGCCGGCATGGTAAAATATTTAATATCAGAAGAAGCCAAAGGAGTTACAGGTCAATCAATTAACCTATGTGCAGGCTTAAGTGTTGGATATTAGTCAGGATTTTGCATAAAATCAACAAGTTTAATATATGCATCATTCAATGTTTCAGGAAACTCATCTGATTTTAGGATTTCCATTATTTTATCTTTATGACCTGCACCAATTAACATATCAGCTTTATAATCACCTGCAGGAGCATAAACTGCTGCTTGAAGAAAACGTTGTTTTTCATCCGGCACATCTTCTTTTGGCATTTTTAAAACTTTTAGTTGATACCTATCTATAGGTAATTTAGAATTAGTATTTTTAAACTCTTCATAAACAGGAGCAAAATCACCGTATTCAGGAACTTCTCTTTCTGCTCTTTCAGTAACAGCATCAATCATATCATATACTTTATCTTCATAAGTTTTTTCAGAATCCATTTTATTTACTCCATTTATTGAATGAAAATTTATATTATTTGTATTATTTATTCTATTATTCATAATTACCTCTTTAATAATATAACATATTTTATTGATTAATATAAATATCAGGATTTAATTTTTTTGCTAAGTAAGCAATAGTTTCTGGGAAATATCTTTGTAAATAATATTTCCTAAATTCCAAACCATCTCCTTGAGTAGGTGTTGAAAGAATATTATTTGTTTCTGCTACAACTTCTCTAAGATTTTGATTCCCTCTAGACTGAAGATTATCTACAGAGATGAAATATGAAATGAAATCACGTTGTAATGTTGGAAATTCTTTCATAAATGCTCCACGCTCTTTTTCATATATTTGGATAAATTGTTTATCGTCTCTTATTACATTTTTATAATCATTTGAATTAATCAACCAATCCTTATTATGACCGAATTCATGGAAGAAAGTAGAAATACTATTATGGCCTTTGCCTAGCTCAATTATATTATGTCCAGTAACATAATGGGCATTACTTGATTGCATAGTTCCTATTGAATTAAGTTTTGTTTTAGCCATATTAAAAAATTCATGTCCTGGAATTTGTTTTATTATATCTTTAAATTCATCATAGTTATTTAAGGTGAATTCATCTAAATCAAAACGGACTTTTTCTCCTTTTGGACTTGTAACAGTCATAACATTTAATTCATCAATTTTGATATCATATTCTAAACCATTAATAGAACTTTTAAAATGCTTATCATCTATTACATCAAATGTACGTTTTTCATTAAGAAGGATATTCCCAGAAGAATCTGTTATCTTATAATCACTACTGTATGAACCATCATTCTTATGATATGAGTTATACTCTGTTCTAGTTCCATTTGTAGAGGTAAAATTTCTATTTACAGATATATTTCCTGCTAAATCTCTTTCTGCTGTACTAATTGGATAAGTAATACCATCATTATCTCTAAAACGGACATCTAAAATTCCATTTATACCTGATTGAGATACATATTCAGTACCAATTTTTTTACCTTCTTTATCGACTAAAATTGTTATTTCTGATTGGAATTTACCGTTTTTAGCAATTACCTTTGTAGTTTTTCCTCGTTTTGCATCTGCTAATTTTGTATAAACATTATTTGATAATCCTGTTTTAACATTTTTTCCTCTTATTTCATATTCACTTTTTTCATTTACATTTCTAGGATTAATTTCAAAAACCTTTATTGAATTATCTTTAAATCGCATAGTTTGACGAACAATTCCTTGCTCTACTTTTATATCAACAGTAACAAGATTTTTTCTATCTTCTACTGGTAAACTATTAAAATTTTTCATAAATGCATTAAATATATTACCATTAAATGAGCCATCACTCATAGTTGCCCTGTATAATGTTTCTTGTATTGCATTATCTGTAAATTTTGCATTTATCATTTGAGTCGCAAGCTGATTTTTAGTTTGATTAATTGTTCCATCATCATTTTTAACAGCTTTATAAATAAGCATAGCTTTTCTTAAATGTAATATATTATTAGGTATAGCAGTTGGATTATTATTTTTAGCCATATTCGAGAATGACTTATACAAACTTATTAATGAATTTAAAGAAGTAGCATCTGGATTATTTTTATTCCTAATTGCAGAAAGTATTTGCGTCATTGTATAATCTACATAAGCAGGATTTAAATTTAACCTTTCTGTATCTTTAATAAGATAAGCTAAACCATCTTTAATATCAGCGCTTACTTCGCCTGTTTTTGGATTTTTAGCAAGATTCATTATTTTAACTAAATTATCACGAGTCATAGATGATGTAGTTAAAACATAAGCTAAATCTACAGAATTTTTATCTATACTACCATCATTTTTTAATAAAGTACTAAATAGCTGACTCATTTCTTTTTTATTTAAATTCTTAGTTTTGGATTGAGGTAGTCTGTTAATCTTAAGTGATAAATTTGATAATTCATCGAAAGCATCAGGGGATTTATTCAAATCTACTTTTTGAAAGGTTTCAGAAATTAATTCAATATTTTCCCAACTTAAACCAGAATTATATAAATCAAGCACTTTAGAAGCAAAAGAAATCTCTACTTTTTTATTTGATTTATCATAAGGTAGTGATAAGAATCCATTCATTACATTATTTAAATTTAATTTTGAGGGATTTAAATTCAATTTTGCGATATTTAAAAATTGATTTAAGTCATTTAATACGGATGAATCAATAATTCCAGAATCATCTTTATACTTTTTGATAAAATTGATTATTGTATTATCATCAATACCTTTAGTTCTAAAATATTCTGCTAACTTAATTAAATTATTTTTTATATTACCATTTTTATCCATACATGCTTTGGTTAATCTTTCAAATTCTGATTTATGGCCATCATGTCTTTCTCCAAGTCTAACAGAAGCCTCATGGCGATCAATCGAAGCATTATTCTTTACTACATCTAAATCCGATTTATATGATTGCGATGTAACATTATCATTATTATTTCTTACCAATCTTGTATTATACTCTTTTATTGCATCTTCTTGAGTAATTTTTCCACTCTTTAATCTATCGGCAACATCATGTAATAAAATTAAGTTTTCAGCTCTTAATCTTTCATCAATACCTTTTGGTAGTTTAGGTTCTTCAGCTTTAAAGCCTAATTCAGTTAATCGTAAATATTTATAATGAGCTGTTAAATATGCATTATATTCTTTATATAAATCATTAGGCATTATTTTTTCATCAGTTAATATTTGCTTCATTGGCTCATACAACGGAGTTAGAACAACATCTTTACCAATAATATCTTTACCAGTTCTTAAATCATAAGGGACATGTTCACCTTCGCCAAAATCATTTAATTTATCACCTCGATATTGCCATTCAAATATATCACCATCTTTTGTTTCAAAATTCATTTGAAGGGCAGTATAACCTGATTTTCTTATTTTTGTTGAAGCTTCATCGCTATAAACATTATTAATAGATGCTCTATCTTTAGCATCTACTACCCTACTTATTATAGGTATTTCAATTCCTCTTTCTGCTGCATGTGCTCGTAATTTATTTAATTGACTTTCTGTAAAATATGGAATACCATCCTCGCCCATATAATTAGCAACACGAGTTAATTTTATTTCTGCAGTGCCATCTGCCATCTTGTCTACAATTTTCATTAGTCCTTGTAAAACATAATCAGACTCTAATTCTACAGCTTTATTTATAGCAGATTTAGTATCGCCTTTTTCTAATAATTCTTTAACTTCAGGATGATCTGCAAACGATTTAGATTCATTAACAGTTCTTACACCTACAGAATCTTTTACACTTCTTATGGCTTCTTCAAATGAAGAATCAGGGTTTTCTATTAAGTATGTTCTGATTTTATCATGAAGACTTTGTAAGCCCTTACTCCTATGCTTTAGAGTCTCAGATGTTGCTAAACCAGCATCAAGCATAGAACGAACTATATCATTTTCAACTGATAATGCATTATTTCGCAATCCTTCAGCTGCTTTCCAAACTAATTCTTCAGCTTCTTTAGTCAATCTTTTGTTATTAGGTTTATCTAAATCATCTAATTTATTTGGATCTATATATTCTACTAAAGTGTTAGCTTTAATTTTTAATTCTTCAGGTTTTATATCAGGTACAAGAACAGATACTGATTTCAAATTCGAAGGAATTTTTCTAAGCCCAGGTTCTTCTAATGGTTTTCTTACTCTATTTACTGGAGGATTAGTTAAATTTTCAGTATGTGTCACTGGTGATTCAGTTATATTATCATTCATTCTTACAGGAGTATTAGCATCATCAATACCATTAACAACCTCATCGTAAGAATGTTGGTTACTTGAAATGTTTTCTTCATTTTTCCAAGGCATTAGCTTATCATCTAAATACACATTAAATGATTTTGAACCATTCATTTTATTTACTACTTGTACATATAATTGAGTTCCATCATCTAACTTCGCATTAATATTTTCTTCACTAATAGGCAAACCTGGCATGTCTTTGTTGGTTGCTTCAGTTTTTCCTGATTTTATAAGTGTATCACCATGATATATATTTACTCTCTTTGTTCCATCTGACATTAACATTATCTGTGTATATATTTCATTTCCGTCACTTAATGTTCTGAGAACACTATTTTCAGATATTGGAACAGCAACATTTTTTACCTCTGTTTCCATTTTTTGATTTACTTGGTCATTAGGGTGAACATTTGAATTTTGAGTATTTCCATTTACCCCTACTCCATCATTTACCCCCAT
>CALUWB010000071.1 GCA_944324375.1 Candidatus Gastranaerophilales bacterium
AGCCAATAGGTGAGTGGCTTTTTATTTTATCATTAGGAATAAGAAAAATTTTTCATACGGCTCACAGAACTAGTTCTTCTAATTATTAATTGCCACAGCCAATAAGATCAGTGGATTTTTATTTTATGATAAAAAAATATTTATGATAATATTATTTTATGAATTTAAAAAATAAATTGAATATTTTTATTGGAGATTTCTGGGGTGGAATAAATTCTGCTATAATTACATTACCTCAGGCTCTCGCATTTGGAGTTGCAACAGGTTTTGGTGCAAGCGCAGGTATATGGGGGGCAATAATTTTATGTTTTGTTGCTGGATTATTGGGGACTAAAGTTCCTTTAGTGTCTGGTACAACTGGACCTGTAGCTATTGTTATTGCTGCAATGATGACTGCAATCGGTTTTGATATTAAAGCTGCTATTACTATTATGCTAATGGCTGGTTTATTTCAAATTTTAGCGTCTTTAACAAATCTTGCAAGTATTGTTAAATATGTTCCATATCCTGTAATATCAGGTTTTATGAATGGAGTTGGAATAATAATTATTATATTACAACTTAATCCTTTAATGGGGCATAAGTCTTTATCATCTACATTTGATACAATTATTAATCTTCATAATTCTTTTAATACTGCAAATATTGATGCACTGTTAATAGGTGGTTTGACTTTGTTATTAGTATTTGGAATCCCTAAAAGCATTAATAAAATTATTTCATCTCAAATATTGGCTTTAGTTATCTGCACATTTTTATCTATAAAAATGGGGTTAAATCTAGATAGAATATCAGAAGTTTCTGTTGTTTTCCCAAGTTTTGTTACTCCATATATAGATTTTAAACATATAATAAGTTTTATTCCTTATGCATTAACATTGGCTGTTGTTTTTTCTGTAGAATCATTGCTTACTGGTTTAGTCTCAGATTCTATTATGAAAACTAAGAGTAATTCAAAAAATATTTTATCAGCTGTTGGTTTAGGTAATGTAGCTTGTGCAATGACAGGTTCTCTTGGTGGTTCTGCTGCTACAATGAGAACGGTTGCAGCTTTAAATTCTGGGGCAACATCTAAACTTACTGCAATAATAAATCCTTTAATTTTGTTATTGCTTTTATTTCAATGCTCAAATTTTGTTGCTCAGATTCCTTTAACTGTATTAGCTGGGATTTTAATTAAGATTGGTTATGATATTTTAGATATGAAATTTATTAAAGTTTTAAAATATGCTCCTAAAGATGATTTATATATATTATTTTTAGTATTCTTTTTAACAGTATTTTATAATTTGATTTTTGCAGTTGGTGCAGGTATTACGTTGGCTGCATTATTATATGCTAAACGTGTTGCAGATAAGACTAGAACGGTTCATAAAAAAGTTTATGATACTGATATTATGCAAATGGAACGAACATTAGAAAAAGATTATAAGCATAAAATTCGTGTTGTTCATATTGAAGGGCAATTTTTCTTTGGCTCTGCAACTCAATTAATTTCACATTTTGATGATGTACTAGGAACAGAATATTTAATTATAAATTATGACGGGGATGATTTATTAGATATTTCAGCTGTATTTGCATTAGAAGATATTATTGTAAGGCTTAAATCTCAACATATTAATGTAATATTAGTCTCTAACAAAGAGGTTGTTCAACAATTAGATTCATTATCTATTTTGAATCAGATTGGTCGAGATAATGTTTTTTATGATGAAGATTCTGCAATTGGTTATGCTAAAAATAAATTACAATATTCTTAAGCAAATAAATTTTGAGCAGGATCTTTTAGTAATGAGTGCATAGAAATTTTATGTTCACCTTTGCTATTAGTAACAATAAAATAAGATAATACTTTTGAACTTTTTCCTTGTTTTGGTTTTGTTCTTTCGTTTTTTATTGAAATAATATTTTTTTCATTTGGGTAGTTATTTTCTATGTCACTCAAGATAGAAATAATTCTTTGAGTTGGATTATTTCCTTTTTTCAATGAATCAATGTAATGATTAGGTAGATTTTCAATAAACTCTTTATTTTCTAGTGTTTTTGATTTGCTTATGTATTTTTTTATTTGTTTTAATTCTTTTCTGGTTATTTCTGTATGAACAATAGCTTGTTTAATATTTGAAACAAAACGAGTTGCAAAATTTTCATCTGTTGCAATTTTTCTTGCTGAACGTTCTTGAATAACTGAACTAATTTCTCCAGACTTATCTGTTACTGTCGTTATAAGATTTAATTGATTGTTATCAAGTCTAGGATTAATAACAACTGAAGATTTTTGTTTCATTGTTGATAATGAATCTACTTGCTTGATAACTTTTTTTAATTCTGCTTTTGTTTGTTTGTCAAAATATTTATCAAATAATAAATTTTCTTTAATTTTAAATTTATTAGTTTGAATATTTGCCTTAAATGAAATATTATTATCCATATTATTCTACCAATTTATTTATATAATTGTAATATTCGTTACCTTTAATATTTTCAATATTTTTTAGAATTTCTTCTTTAGATAAGAATCCCATTCTGTATGCAATTTCTTCTAAACAAGCAATTTTAATACCTTGATTTTCTTCAATTGTTTGAATATATAATCCAGCTTGTAATAGTGAATGATGAGTCCCTGTATCTAACCAAGCAAACCCACGACCTAACTTATTTACTAATAATTTATTTTGTTCTAAATAAATTTTATTAAGGTCAGTAATTTCATATTCACCTCTTGCTGATGGTTTCAATTTTTTAGCATATTCAACAACTTTGTTATCATAAAAATATAAACCTGTTACAGCATAATCTGATTTTGGATTTTGTGGCTTTTCCTCTATAGAGATAGCTTTATTATTGTTATCAAATTCCACAACACCAAATCTTTGAGGATCTTTTACTTGATATCCAAAAACTGCTGCTCCACCTTCTTTTTCAATTTTTTTAATAGTTGCTTGAAGCATTCCAGAGAAACCTTGTCCATAGAAAATATTATCTCCTAAAACAAGAGCTGCACAATCATCACCAATAAATTCTTCACCTAACACAAATGCTTGTGCTAAACCATCAGGACTTGGTTGTTCTTTATATTGAAAATTAAGCCCAAATTGTGAACCATCCTTTAATAATTTTTTAAAATTTGGTAAATCTTGAGGAGTTGAAATAATTAAGATATCTTTTATCCCTGCAAGCATTAAAACTGATATTGGATGATAAATCATTGGTTTATCATAAACTGGTAATAATTGTTTTGAAACAACCATTGTACTAGGATAGAGCCTTGTACCTGCTCCACCTGCAAGAATAATTCCCTTCATTATACCAAACTCACTTTCTTCGCTTCAATTGACTTTATCCAGTCTTGATTGTTTAAATACCAATCTATTGTAATTTTTATACCTTCTTCAAATGTTAAAGATGGTTTCCAACCTAATTCAGAAGTTATCTTGTCATTAGAAATTGCATATCTTCTATCATGACCTAATCTGTCTTCAACATATTTTATAGAAGATTCATCTTTACCCATTGCATTTAAAATCAAATGAGTAATTTCCATATTTGTTTTTTCATTGTGACCACCTATATTGTAAACTTCTCCCACCTTTCCTTTATGAAGGACAACATCAATAGCTTCACAATGGTCATATACATATAACCAATCTCTTACATTTAAGCCATCACCATATACTGGAACTTTTTCACCTCTTAATAATTGGGAAATGAAGAATGGAATAAGTTTTTCTGGATATTGATAAGGTCCATAGTTATTTGAACATCTTGTATTAAGAACAGGTAATTTATATGTTTCATAATATGCTCTAGTTAACATATCAGCACTAGCTTTCGAAGCTGAATAAGGACTATTAGGTGCCAAAGGAGTTGTTTCATAAAAGTATCCAGTTTTTCCTAGAGTCCCATATACCTCATCAGTTGAAACTTGTAAATATCGTTCTATTCCAAGTTCTTTAGATGCTTGTAATAAATTTAAAGTACCTTGAACGTTTGTTTCAATAAATATTTCAGGATTTGTAATTGAACGGTCAACGTGAGATTCTGCAGCAAAATTAACTACACAGTCACATTCAGAAATTAATTCTCTTACTAATTTTTTATCGCAAATATTTCCGTGTACAAACGTATAGTTAGGGTTATTTTCAATATCTTTAAGGTTATCAATATTTCCTGCATATGTAAGAGCATCAAGATTAATTATTTGATAATCTTCATGTTTATTTAACATGTGTCTTACAAAACAACTTCCAATAAAACCTGCACCACCTGTTACTAATATTTTCATACAAACCCCTTTATATTTAATTAAATAATTCTTTCAATGTTTTTTGCTTAGCATCTTTTTCGCTTAAAATAGGTTCAAAATCAATTTCCCAATCAATATTTATATCTTTGTCATTCCATATAATTCCACAATCTGCTTGAGAAGCATATTCTCCACTGGCTTTATATAAAAGCTCTGCTTCATCTGATAGAACAACAAAGCCATGAGCAAAACCTTCAGGAATAAATAACATATTTTTATTTTCTTCAGAAAGTTCAACTTTTACATACTTCCCGAAAGTTTTTGATTGAGGTCTAATATCAACTGCAACATCATATATACGACCTTTTGAGCACCTAACTAATTTTGCTTGTCCATATGGTGTTGTTTGAAAATGCAAACCTCTTAAAACACGAGCAGTTGATTTTGAATGATTATCTTGATTAAATTCAACCTTTATACCATTTTCAAAAAATTCAGATTTTTTATATGATTCCATAAAAAATCCTCTGTTATCACCATATACTTTAGGCTTAACTAAAATTACATCTTCAATATCTTGTTTAATAAACTCAAAACTCATAAATCATACCCTTTTTTAATATAATTTATTATATCATTAATCAATTTAAATGTTTAATTTGTATATTTATTCTTTACAAATTTACTGCTATAATAGATTTTATGGGTGTATCATTTGAAGATATAAAAAAATATGAATTATATCTAGAGTATTTAGAAAAAAGATTAAGTTCTTTTTTTAAAGAGCAATCTCCTTATATATTTTGTAAAGAGGGTTGTTCATATTGTTGTGAAAAAGGAGAATACCCTTTTACAGAAATTGAATTTGCTTATTTGATGCTAGGTACAAGAGAATTAAGCAAAGAAATTTTTAATGAAGTAGAAAAAAATATGCTTCAGATAAAAAAAGAAAAAGCTGAATACACTGGTGAAAAAACTTTTATGTACAAATGTCCATTTTTGATAAATAAAAGATGCTGTTTATATAAGTATCGTGGTATTATTTGTAGAACTCATGGGTTAGCTTTTTTTAGTAAAGAAAATAAGCTTTTAGTTCCAGCTTGTGTGGATAAAGGTTTAAATTATTCTAATGTTTATGATTATGAAAACGATACTATCTCTGATGAAAAGTATAAAAACTCTGGAATAATGCAGGAACCGTTGGCGCATAATGTAGGGATGCATTTTATGACAAATAACTCTTTTATAGATTCTATTGGATTAAAATTTGGAGATATAAAGCCAATGATAGATTGGTTTTATGATGTTGTATAAAGGTTAAAGAAATGTTTTTGGGGTTAAGAATAAGGAATTTATTAAAAAAACAGTATAAAAAAACTAATATTGATGTATCTAATAAAATAAAACAACCACAAATGCAATTTAAATCTACAAAGGATTTATTTGTGTATTCAAAAAATAGATGTGTAAACGCATTAAAAAAAGAACAACCATACGAGCATGCTTTAATTGTAGATACAAAAAAGAATATGGTTATTGCTGAATATATTGGGGATGTTCGCAGATGTAAAATTGAAGATCTAAATCAACTTGATTTAGATAAGAAAAATACAGCAATAATTCATGGACATCCTGATAATGTTCCAATCAGTTCTAAAGATATAAAGACTATGTTAAATTCAGGAGTTTATCAAGTTATTGCTATTAATTCAAATGGTGAATTTTCATTAGTTGCAAAAACTTTAAAAAAAGATAAAAACATAAATAAAAAATTCCAAGAGTTTAAAATGGATTTATATAATGAATATAAGTTATCACCACAAGAAAATAATCTATTTACTCATGATGTGTTATCTAAGCATATACCTTTGATGGGGCTTAGATATGTTTCAAATTATAAGTGTTTAAAATAGTATTAATATATGTAAATAAATTTAATTATGTTGAAATACTATAAAGAAAAAATTTTTATATATATTATAATACTAATTTGAGAGATAGCTATGCCGAGTATAGATGCGAATAATCAAGTATCTCCTTCTTGGGGAGGTAATGAATCTCACGATACGAAGTTTAAACCACAAGATATTGATAAACCTCAATCAATATTTGCATCTCTTGATTCAAATAAAAACTCATCAGTTGAAAAATCAGAAGCTCAATCAAAAATAGATGCTGGGTTTAATAAAAGTTTAAACGAAACTAGCATAATGAATGAAATAGGGAATAGTTATGGTAAAGATGTTAAAACAAAAGCATTTAACAATGGTTTACCAAAAACAACGTTACAATCTTTGTATAATAAATTTTCGGCAAAATTTCAAAATATAACATATTCAGTACTAAAAACTAATGATACTCTTCAGGCACCCTATAGTTCTTTACAAAATCAAGTAGATGCTGATGTTGAGAATAAATTGCAAAACCAAATATCACAATTTAATAATTCAACCAAGGCAGAGTATACTCAAATAATAAAAGAGGCAATGGAGGCTGCTCAAAAAGAATTAGCAGGAGAAACTTCAGAAAATGTATCTACTGAATCAACACAACAACAAAAACAAGGTGCAACTAGAAGTTTACTTCAAGGTGGTAATTATACAGTAGTAAAAGGTGATAACTTAACTAAAATTGCAAATAAATATGGAACAACAGCGCAAGAAATTGCAAATTTGAATGGTATAAATTTGAATGACATTATTTATCCAGGTGATTCTCTAAAAATTCCAGGTCAAGTGAATAATGGAGAATCTGTACAATTGGAAGAAGTAGTTATTTCTGGAGATAAAAGTAAAATTAAAACTCCAAAACTAGATCTTGCTTCATTAGCTAGCACACCTCCAACAAACTTAGAAGTCCCTAAAACTCAAATAGCTAGTTTAAATCAGACATCGGATATTGTTGCAGATGATCAAAATGCCAGTTCAAATAATGCCTTAACGGAATTATTTGGTACAGAAGTTGGTAACATCTTAATTAAAAATGGAGGAACGCCAGTATATCAGGATGGCAAAATTACAGCTGTAAAAATTAATGGAAAAGAAATGACTGGATCTGAGTTAAATAATTTTATTAATAATGAAATAAATAAACCTTCTAAAACAGAAAGTTCAAATGATTCCACTTCCTCAAATAAAGTTATTGTTAAGACAGAAGAATCATCTCCAACATCTTCTTTAGTAGAAACTAGTCTTGGAGAACGTACAATGCTTGATGATAATAGTTCAGTTGTTACTTATAATTCAACCATCGTTAAACGAGGAAGACTATCTTTAATAAAATTATCCTCACATTATGCTACAGATAATAAAACTCTTATTTCTGAACAATTTGTAAATAGTTCTATTTCTGGAGTTCAAATGGTATCGCAACGAAATTATGAAAATGGAAATCCAAGTAATGTAGAAACTGATATAACCCAATATGATGAAAATAGTCTTGCTATTTCAGCAACAAAAGAGTATGCATTAGCAAAAAAAATAAAAAAAGGTGGTTCTAAATTCCAATCAAGTGAAATTAGAAATAATGATGGGGAAGTTATATTAAGTTTTAAAAATGGACAATTTATGAATTCAAAAGGAAAGCCTATTGATATAAATAAAGCTATATCTATTTTAGAAAAAGCAGATAAGAAAGGGGAGCTAAAAAAATTAATCCAAAATATGTAATAATTTAGTTAATAAAATTAAAAAGGCGAGTAGTTTTAACTACTCGCCTTTTGTATATGAATTAACTTTATTATTTCATTAATTCACCAACTGATTTGTAAACAGCCATTCTCTTAGCAGCATCTTCTTCTGCTTGGTTATAAAGAGCTTCAGCAGCTTCAGGGTTAGTTTTCAATAATGATTTATAACGACCTTCAGATCTGATAAAGTCTTGATAACTTCCTTTAGGATCTTTAGCATCCCAAGTGAATGGAGTTTCGCTAGCAGGATTGTATCTGTATAATGGGAAGTATCCTGCTTCAACTGCACGTTTTTGTTCAGTTTGTGTTTTACTCATATCGATACCGTGAGCGATACAAGGAGCATAAGCGAATATGATAGATGGTCCATCGTATGCTTCAGCTTCTTGGAATGCTTTAAGAGTTTGACCTCTATCAGCACCTAGAGCAACTGATGCAACATATACATAACCATAAGACATACTCATTAAGCCCATGTTTTTCTTGTATGTTCTCTTACCACCAGTAGCAAATTTAGCAACTGCTGCAGTTGGAGTTGATTTAGAAGCTTGACCACCAGTGTTAGAGTAAACTTCTGTATCAAGAACTAAGATGTTAACGTTTTTACCTTGAGCTAATACGTGGTCAATACCACCGTATCCGATATCGTTAGCCCAACCGTCACCACCGATAATCCATACTGATTTATCTGTGAAGTAGTCTTGAAGTTCTCTAACTTTAGCTAAGTCTGCACAATCAACGTCAGCATATTTTGCTAAAACTTCTTTAGCTTTGTTTTGAGCTGCAACAGCTTCTTCAGTTTTTGAATTATCAAAATGAGCCATTGCTGCTTCTAATGCTTCTTTTAAGTCTGCAGGAGTTTTTTCATTAGCTACAACTTTTTCAACATAAGTTTTTAAAGTGTCTCTGTTTTGATCTACTGCTAATCTCATACCGAAACCAAATTCAGCGTTGTCTTCAAATAA
>CALUWB010000072.1 GCA_944324375.1 Candidatus Gastranaerophilales bacterium
AAAACATCTTTCCTTTATCTCTAAAATATTCAGCAATAGTTGTTGCAACAAATGCCGCTTTAATCTTTACCAATGATGGTTGCTCAGATGTAGCAGCTACAACTATTGAACGTTTCATACCCTCTGGGCCTAAAATTTCTTCAATAAACTCTCTAACCTCACGACCACGTTCTCCAATTAATGCAATAACATTTAAATCTGCAGTCGTATTTTTAGCAATCATACCAATTGTTGTACTTTTTCCGACCCCAGAACCTGCAAAAATACCTAAACGTTGTCCTTTACCAACTGTAATAAAGCCATCAACTGATTTTAAACCTAAAGATAATGCTTCATCTATACGTCTTCTCTTTAATGGATTTATTGCTGTTGCATAAATTGAACGAGTATCAAAACAATTAATTTTACCTAATGTGTCAATAGGATTACCTAACCCATCAAGAACACGACCCAATAATTGTTCTCCAACAGAAACTCTCAAAGAAGACCCAGTATTAACAACAATAGCTCCAGGCTGAATCCCTTCCATAGTACCTAACGGCATAAGTAAAATTCTATCTTCCTTAAAACCTACAACCTCGGCCCAAACTGGAGAGGAATCATGACTATTATATATATAACATAAATCACCAATTGAAGATTTTGGACCATCAGCTTCGATTATTAAACCAATAATTTCAATAATTTTACCAATTTCCTTTAGCGAATTTACATTATTTATAATTTCAAGACATTTATTCTTGTTGAACGTCATCTGTTATTCCATTAATAAGTCTTGTATAAATTTCTTCTATTTGGGAAGAAATTCTACTATCAACTCTTGATAAAGGTGTTTCTACTATAACGCCATCTACTGAAAGAGCTGTATCTTCAATTATTTTTATATTTTTTAATTGAGTAATTTCATTTTTGAACCCTTCAGACAAATTTATAATATTTTGTACTAATTGAGGATTTACTATTATTGTTATACTCTCTTTATTTTTCAATTGCTGAATAGCTGAAATGGTTACTTCTTTAAGCATATTTTCATCGAATTTTACTGTAGTAATCTTTCTTGCAATTGCAATTACTAACTCTACAATATCCATATCAGCAGATTTTACAATATTATGCTTTATTTCAAATGAAGAATTTGCTAACGTATCAAGAGCTTTTATAGAATCTATTGAATTTTCTTTAAATTTATTTAAACCATCCT
Organism: Candidatus Gastranaerophilales bacterium; assembly: GCA_944324375.1. Classification (GTDB taxonomy): domain Bacteria; phylum Cyanobacteriota; class Vampirovibrionia; order Gastranaerophilales; family Gastranaerophilaceae; genus UMGS1585. Next base: position 1,202 of record CALUWB010000072.1, read on the forward strand.
CTTGGCCTTTTGTAAAACCCTCATCATATGCTTTTTTAGAAATTTCTTCTGTTTGACTCTTTATTTTATTTTGTTCATCTTCTGCTTGTTTAATTATTCGTAAAGATTCATTTTTAGCATTTTCTATAATTTGGTTTGCTTTTGATTCTGCTTCTTTAACAATAAGATTTGCTCTTGTTTTTATATTTTCTGCTTCATTTTCAGCACTTTGAAGCAACCTTTTTTTTTCGACCTCTACATCATTTAAAATTGATTCTACCTTAGCCTCGTACTTACTTATTGAACTCTGAGTTAAAGGTAAAACATAATTTTCGCCTATCTTTACATTTTTATTATTTATCCTACTCAATTAATTCATCCTCAGCACTACCACGAGAAATTGTAATTTCTCCAGATAATTCTAATGCTCTAATTGTAGCAACAATCTTTGACTGAGCATCTTGTACTTCTCTTGCTCTTACTGGTCCTAAATACTCAATATCTTCAATCAACATAGCTTGAGCTCTTTCAGACATATTTCTAAATATTTTTTCTTTTATTTCTTCTTTTGTACCTTTCATTGATAATGCTAATTCTCTTGAATCAACTTCACGCAATACCCTTTGAATAGCTCTATCATCAAGTATAACAATATCTTCAAATACAAACATAAGATCTCGAACACTTTGAGCAAGAATGGCATCTTTCGCTTCTAAGAATTCCATAATATTCTTTTCTGTAAATCTGTCGCAGTGGTTCATAATACTTGCTAAGTATTCTACACCACCAGCTTTTGAGAAATCGTGAACTACAAATGTTGAGAATTTCTTTTCTACAACATCTTCAATTTCAGATAAAATTTCAGGGTTTGTTGTATTCATTTCTGCAATTTTCATTGAAACTTGTGTTTGAACTTTATTAGGTAATGCTGCAAGAATTTGTGCAGATAAAGCTGGCTTTAAATAAGCCATAATCAATGCTAAAAGTTGAGGATTTTCTCCTGAAAAAGTAGTTGCAAATTGACTCGGATCTACATCATTTAAGAAATAGAAAGGGTTAGTATTTATCATTGCACCCAATCTATCCATCATTTCTGCAGCTTCATCAGCCCCATAAGCATTTGCTAATAATTTTTTAGCATAATCTGTACCACCGGTTGCAATCAAATTACTAGCTTTAAATACCGTTCTGAACTCATCTAATAATAAATTTAATTCATCATCTGGAACTTTATTTAAATTAGCAATATCTAATGTTATCTGTTCCAAAATATTAGGATCAGTAATATGTTTTAAAACTTCTGTAGCAGTTTCAGCCCCTAATAAAATTAATAATGCTGCAACTTTTTGCGATGGACGTAATAATTTTTGAGATGCATCTTTAACCTTTACTTGCCCTCTTTGTCCTTTTTGTTCTGTATTACCTTGTGTTGCAGGAGCTGAATTTCCTTGTGCCATTTTATATATCCCTTTTTTATTCTTTAATATAAGACATTAAAACTTTTGCAGCAGCTTCTGGATCTGCTAATATTGCTTCATTCAAAGTATTTATACTTTGTTCTTGTTTAGATATTTCTATATCCTTATAAGATGCTTGTGTATCATCTTCACCATAGAAATCTAATGTAGGATAAGATGAGTCAGTTAAACCTCTTATTCTATCAAGTTTACCAGCAAGCGTATCATCAGAATCTAATGGATCTAATGCTAAATCCTCCTCTTCAGCGTCATCTAAAATATTTTGCTGGATTTCATAATGAGGAAGTTTTGAAATAAGATTTTTTAATAGAAGAATTGTTACTAGACCTAATATTAAAACAACGATTGAAGGTCCTAACTTAACTGCTAAATAATTAAATAATGTATCTTTTGCATTTTTCTTTTCAAGCGCTTCTTGATTCTTTTTATCATCTGCAAGCGCTTCAAATTGCAACCCTGATACAGTAATAACATCGCCTCTTTCATAATCAACACCTGCAGCAGATAAAACTAAGTTTTGTAATTCTTCCTTCTCAGGTTTAGTTAATATTTTATTTACAGCAACAGCTATTGTTAAACGTTTAATAGTTCCTGGTGCATATACAATATGCTTAACTTCTTTTGAAACACTGTAACTTGTTGAACTTTTTTCTTTTGCATAATTTAAATTTTTATTAGGAACACCAGAATTTGGATTTTCTGGTTGTTGCGTATTTGCGCTATTAGGGTTTTCATAATTTTCGATTTCACTTTGAGTACTTGTTAAAACCCCTTCTCCTTTTTCATCTAATGGAATATAACGTTCTATAGTAGCTTTTGCAGAATTAAAATCAATATCAGCATTGACCTGAACAGAAACATTTCCTCTACCAACAATTTCTTCTAGTACAGATGTAATTTTTTTTGCTGTATCTTTTTCAACTCCAGCTTTAAAAGATTCCATATCATTAGAATTTTTAGAGGTTTCATCAGATAAAGTATTACCAAATTGATCAGTTATAAAAACTTTTTCTGGTGTCAATCTTGGTATTGAATATGCTACTAAATTTTTAATAGCTTTTACTTGTGACGCTTTTAACTTATATCCCGGTTCAAGGATCAACATTACAGAAGCTGAAGGTATTTCGTCTTTATCTTCAAATATTGAACGTTCAGGCTGAGCAAGTTGAACTCTTACACCTTTTATACCTTCCATTTTCTCAATTGAACGCGTAAGTTCTCCTTGGAATATACGTTGTTTTGTTAAATTATTTTTAAAATCAGTTGAACCTAATTGCATATTATCTAAAAGTTCAAAACCTGGATTTGAATTTTGGATTAAATCGTTTTCTGCAACGTATAATCTCATCTGGTCTCTTTGACTAGCAGGAACTAATATTGTTTTTTTATCATCTGTTAACTTGAAAGAATATCCGTTCTTTTTAAGATTTTCTGTAATATTCATAACATCTGATTCTGCTAAATCAGAATATAATACAGTTAAATCAGGTTCAAAGGATTTAATTATAAAAAATGTTGACAAAACTATAGTAACAAATAGTAATACGATCAACCCAAAACGTTGTGGAACATTTAAACCTTTCCACAACTTCTTCATATCATTAAAAAGTAGTTGAAAATAATTAGAATTCATATTTAAAATTTAATCCTCACCCGATTATATACTAACATGATAATACATTACATATTTTGAGTTTTCAAGAATGTTAAGGAATTTTAACGATACAAAAACATCGAAAAATAGAAAAAATCGAAAAAATTTACAAAAGCATGAAAATTTCTTAATATTTTATCCTTAAATAAGATTTTTAGTTGTAATCAAAGCATATTTGAGATACCTTTAAGTTATATAGTTTACATAGTTATAGCGAGGAAGATTATTTAATAAGGAGGATCTTTATGCCAAAAAAAACTATAACAGTTGATGGTAACTACGCTGCAGCGCACGTTGCTTATGCGCTTAGTGAAGTATCAGCAATTTACCCAATCACTCCTTCATCAACAATGGGTGAATGGATTGATGAATGGGCTTCTCAAGGTAAGAAAAATATCTGGGGAAAAGAAGTAAAAGTAGCTGAAATGCAATCTGAAGCAGGTGCTGCAGGTGCTGTTCACGGTTCACTTGCTGCTGGTTCTTTAACTTCTACATACACTGCATCTCAAGGATTATTATTAATGATCCCTGTTATGCATAAAGCTGCTGGTGAAATGTTACCTCACGTTATTCACGTTTCAGCAAGAGCATTAGCTGCTCAATCTTTAGCAATTTTTGGTGACCACACAGACGTTATGGGTTGCCGTAATACAGGTTATGCAATGTTAGCTGCAAACTCTGTTCAAGAAGAAATGGATTTAGCTTTAGTTGCTCACTTAGCAACTTACAAAGCAAAAGTTCCTTTCCTTCAATTCTTTGATGGATTCAGAACATCTCATGAAGTTCATAAAATTGAAGAAATTTCTTACGAAGATATTGCTAAATTAGTTGAACCAAAATATATTGAAGAATTCAGACAAAGAGCACTTCGTCCAGAAGCTCCTGTTTGTAAAGTTGGTGCTCAAAACACTGACGTATATTTCCAAGGTCGTGAAACAGTTAATAAATACTATGAAGCAGTTCCTGATATCGTTCAAGAATACATGGATAAAGTTGCAGCTGTAACAGGCAGACAATATCATCCGTTTGATTATGTCGGTGCTCCTGATGCTACTGATGTAATCGTTGCTATAGGTTCTGGTTGTGAAACTATTGAAGAAACAATCAATTACTTAAATGCAAAACGTGGTACTAAGTATGGTTTAGTTAAAGTTAGATTATACAGACCATTTGATGTTAAAAGATTTAATGAAGCATTACCTTCATCTACTAAGAGAATTGTTGTTCTTGACAGAACAAAAGAACCTGGTTCAATTGGCGAACCATTATACTTAGATGTTGTTGCTGCTTTAGAAAACAAAGACATCAGAGTAATTGGTGGACGTTATGGTTTATCTTCTAAAGAATTTACACCATCTATGGTTCTTGCTATTTACAAACACTCAGAAAACAATGGTTTCCACGGATTTACAGTTGGTATTACTGATGATGTAACTAACAAATCATTAAAAATTGAAGAACACATCGTTACTGAACCAGAAGGAACTACAAACTGTATGTTCTGGGGCTTAGGTTCTGACGGTACAGTTGGTGCTAACAAAAACTCAATTAAAATTATTGGTCAATATACAGACAAAGATGCTCAAGCATACTTTGCATATGACTCTAAAAAATCATTTGGTGTAACTGTTTCTCACTTAAGATTTGGTGATCAACACATTAAATCTACATACCTAATCACTGCACCAGATTTCGTATCTTGTTCAGCTCACGCTTATATCGGAAGATACGACTTGTTAAGAGGTATTAAAGAAGGTGGTACATTCTTATTGAACAGCCCATATTCAAAAGAAGAAGCTTTCGCTCACTTAACAAGAGATATGCAAGAAACTATCATCAACAAGAAAATTAAATTCTACAATGTTGATGCTGAATCATTAATTAAACAACAACCTGGTCTTAGAGGTAAAGGTGCTAACACAGTTATGATGGTAGCATACTTCAAAGTTTCTGGAATCATTCCTTTTGAACAAGCTTTAGAAGGTATGAGAGAAATGACTAAGAAAACCTTCAAGAAAAAAGGTGATGATGTTGTAAATATGAACTTAGCATTAATCGATGCAGCAGTTGATGCTTGTGAAGAAGTACCAGTTCCATCTTCTTTAGATGGTGTTGCTTGTGCTCCTGAAGTAAAATTAATTTCAGATGATGCAGATGATTTTGCTAAGAAAATTATTGAACCATCAATGAGACAAAAAGGTGATGATATCCCTGTTTCTGCAATGTCAGTAGATGGTGTTATCCCAACAGGTACTGCTTGTTTAGAAAAACGTGGTATCGCTCCTCGTGTTCCACATTGGAATTCTGAAAACTGTATCCAATGTGGTATCTGTGCATCAGCTTGTCCTCACGCTGCAATCAGAACAAAATTAGCTGAAAAAGACAGCTTAAAAGATGCTCCTGCATCATTCAAAACAATTGATGCTAAACCAAATGCTAATGGAGAACAATTCAAAGTTCAAGTATATTGCGAAGATTGTACAGGTTGTGGTGTTTGTATCGATCAATGTCCTGCAAACAAAAATCCTGAAAAACAAGCTCTTACTTGGTCAACTATTGAAGACGAAGTTGAAATTGGCGAATTAGTAAATGAAAAATACTTTGATGAATTACCTGACAACGTAATGGGTAAAAACACAACTAAAACAATCAAAGGTGCTATGTTAAGAAAACCATTATTCGAATTCTCTGGCGCTTGTGCTGGTTGTGGTGAAACTCCTTACGTTAAATTAGTTTCTCAATTATTTGGTGAAAATGCTATAGTTGCTAACGCAACAGGTTGTTCATCAATCTACTCTGGTACATTCCCTACAATTCCTTATACAAAAACTAAGGAAGGTAGAGGTCCAGCTTGGTCTAACTCTTTATTTGAAGATGCAGCAGAATTTGGACTTGGTTTCAAATTAAGTCAAGAGACTCAATTAGTTGAAGCTAGTGATTTAATGGAAAAATTAAAAGATGTACTTGGTGCTGATTTAGTTAAAGCTATAATGGATAATTATGGAAATAACACTGATGCTGGTGTTAAAACTCAAATAGCTAACTTAAAGAAAGCAAAAGAAATTTTAGCTAAAAACAATTCATTTGAAGCTAAACATTTAGCATCTATTATTGATGTAATGCTTGAAAGAAGTGTATGGATAGTAGGTGGCGATGGTTGGGCTTATGATATTGGCTTTGGTGGTTTAGATCATGTACTTGCTAGTGGAAAGAAAATTAGAGTATTAGTAATGGATACAGAAGTTTATTCTAACACGGGTGGCCAAGCTTCAAAAGCTACTAACTTAGGTGCAAGTGCTAAGTTTGCTGTAAATGGTAAAAATACATTTAAGAAAGACTTAGGTGCAATTATGATGAGTTATGGCAATGTTTATGTTGCCCAAGTTGCAATTAGAGCTAACCCAAATCAAGCTTTAAAAGCTTTCAAAGAAGCAGAAGCTTATGATGGTCCAGCTTTAATCATTGGTTATAGCTCTTGTATCGCTCATGGTGTTGCTCTTGAAAAGAGCTTTACACAACAAAAGAATTGTGTGGATTCTGGTATGTGGATGCTTTATAGATATAACCCAAGTTTAATTGCAGAAGGTAAAAATCCTTTACAAATAGATAGTAAAGAACCTAAATTAGACTTATTAGAAACATATTTATATGGTGAAACTAGATATAGCAATATTAAAAAAGCTAATCCAGAACATGCAAAAGAAATCGTTGAAATGTTAAAAGATCACATTACAAGACGATGGAAAAAATATAAATTGTTAGCTGATAATAATTTATAATATTGACAAATAGAAGGAATAATTTTTCCTTCTATTTTTTTATACATAAAAAGTAAAATTATGAAAAAATATATACATAGTTTTTTAGTGGCAAGATTTCAACCATTTCATAATGGGCATAAATCATTAATTGATAAAATGCTAAATGAATCAAAATATGCTACAATTA
>CALUWB010000073.1 GCA_944324375.1 Candidatus Gastranaerophilales bacterium
TTTTTCAAATATTTTTAAGATTTTAGCTTTATTTGAAGCTTTAATAAGCTTTGTTTCTTGAATTAATCTAGTAATACTGTTTCCAACTCTTGAACCATTTCTTAATGTTTGAAATGTTGCAGCTCCAACAGTACCACCAACAGCCATTTCTGTTGAATTCTCTTTAACAGATTGTTTAGCTTTTTGTACTTGTTCTTTAGAAATACCTCTATGAGGTACACCTACAAATGTTGTATTTGAAACGCCATTCATTATTTGTTACCTCCTGAAGCTCCTAAAGCTAAATCTAAATTTGATTTATTTTTATTTCTTCCGGCCAAATCATCTATAACAACAGATGCTGTTGCAGATGTGGCCAATGTGTTTTCTATTGCTGTTTGAACTTTTTCACCATTAATTGATTTTGCTAGAGTTTTTGTTGCTTCTTTATAACCTTGAACTTTTTCGATGAATGATTTTACATTTGGTTTTGCCATAAATTCGGCTGTTTTCTTACCCAATGTAGTGTTTTTAAATGCTTTAATTGCTGGATTTCCAACAAATTTAGACCAAGCATTTGCTAATGATTTTAAACCATTTCCAACAGGTTTAAATGCTGATTTTGAAATATTAATTGCATCTTTTGCCATATTTGATTTTGCGATACCTTTAAAAATTCCTATTGAAATTTTTGCACCATATTTAGCAGTTACAAATGCTGTTGCTAAACCTAAGAGACCTGAAACAACTCTTACAGCTTTTCCTGCACCTTTTGATAATTTACTTGGATTCTTGTCTAAACTATCTGCAAACTTATCTACATCATTTTTAGTTTCTTCAATCTTTGCAAGTTTTTTATCTCGTTCTGTTTCAAGTTCTTCTTGTGATGGTTCATGATAGAACTCATCAGGTTCAATATCTTGAGGTTGAAAATCTCTATCCTCATAATTAACAGATTGTCCAAATTTTACCGAATTTGTTACTGGTAAATTGCTTTGAATCCCTAACATATCACACACTCCAAAAATGGTTTATCACAATTATTGTAATGCATGTAAAGCTTTATTTTTGCTAGTTTTAAGCAAAATTTTTACAAAAGTTCACAATATTTTTTTACACTTTTGCAATACAATTAAATAAGAAGGTGGGGGGTATATGAATTATCCAAATTTGGAAGAATTAATTGAAGTAATAAGAGTTCTTAGAAGCGAAAATGGTTGTGTTTGGGATAGAGCTCAAACTCACGAGTCTTTAAGACCTAATATGTTAGAAGAAGCATATGAAGCCGTTGATGCCATTAACAAAGGAGATATTCTTAATCTTAGAGAAGAATTAGGAGATGTACTTTTACAAGTTCTTCTTCATTCGCAAATAGCATCAGAATCAAATGAATTCAATATTGAAGATGTTGCAAAAGAATTAAAAGATAAACTTATTCATAGACATCCTCACGTTTTTGGAAATGATAAAGCAGACACACCTGAAGATGTTATAAAAAACTGGGAAAGACTTAAACAAGAAGAGAAAAAAGATAGAAAATCTCAAATGGATGGAATTCCTAAATCACTTCCAGCTCTTGTTGCTGCTCAAAAAATAAGTAAAAGAGCTGTTAAAGTGGGTTTTGAATGGGATAAAGTCGAAACACTTCTTGAGTGTATCAAATCAGAGTATAATGAGTTTAAAGAAGCTGTTAATAATAAAAATTCATTATCAATGGAAGATGAAATGGGAGATATTTTATTCGCAACAGTAAATCTTGCAAGATGGTACAAAATTGATGCAGAACAAGCCCTTTTAAAAGCTAATATTAAATTTATGAAAAGATTTAGGAAAATGGAAGAATTAGCAACAAAACCTCTTGAAGAATATTCTTTTGAAGAATACGATAACCTATGGAAACAAGCTAAAAAGGAACTTGACTAATGATTGATTATAGTGTTTTAAACGAATATGAAATAAATGATATTGCTGAAAATTTAGCTATTGAAGATACTGAGAACAGTTTATTTTCATTATCTGAAATAATGGATTCTGTATTACAAAATAAGCTAAATATTAGTCAAGATTTAAAAGATAAAATTATTGCAAACATAAAAAGAATCTTATCAAAAAATGAAAAAGGTAATATTGGACTTGCACAAATAAATCCTATTGCAGGTGATATTGAATACAATGCTAAGAAAGTTATTAAATATATCAAATATGCTCAAAGCTTAAACCTTGATATGGTTATTTTCCCAGAATTAATACTTATGGGATATCCTATAGAAGATACAATTGATAGACACCCAATTATTGTAGAAGAAAACATAAAATGGCTTAAAGAAATTGCTCTTATAACAGGCTCTACAGCAGCCTTAGTAGGATTTATAGAGCCAAGAAAATATAATCTTCACTCGGGCAAAAACTATTATAATTCTGTTGCAATATTACAAAATGGTGAAATTAAGGGAATTGTTAGAAAATCTCTACTTCCTACATATTCAGAATTTAATGATTACAGATATATTGAACCATCACCTGTTGTTGGAGTTCAACCTGATTCTACATTATGCCTTTTAGATGAAGATTCTGTTGTTGATTGTGATAAAACAATAACAATAAATGATGTAAAATATGGAATTTCAATTTGTGAAGATTGTTGGAATAATAAAGATTTCTTTGATAGAACTCTTTATTCGAAAGATCCAATAGAAGAACTTGCCCAAGAAAAACCTGACGTATTTGTAAATTGCTCAGCATCTCCAAGTAGAGCTAAAAAAGAACAATTAAAACATAACATGTTATCATTCACAGCAAACTCTTACAAAATCCCAATGGTTTATGTAAACCAAGTAGGAGCAATTGATAACAGTTCATTTGAAGGTTCGAGCAGAGCATTTTCTCCTGATGGAGCATTAATCGCAAGAGCAAAATCTTTTGAAGAACAATTCCTTATTGTAAACCCACTAAAAAAAATCGGTAAGATTTACCCATTGACAAAAGGTTTAGAAAAGACTCTTACAGAACAAAAAGTTTTTACATTAGAATACGAAAACGACCTTGAAAGAACGTACAGAACAATTACTCAAGGGATTAAAGATTATTTCAATAAAACAGGATTTGAAAGAGCTGTTCTAGGACTTTCAGGAGGTTTAGATTCTACTGTTTGTGCTGTTTTACTTGCTGATGCATTAGGCAAAGAAAATGTTTTTGGGATAAGTATGCCATCTAAAATAACAAGTAATGAAAGCAGAAGTGATGCTGAAATTCTTGCTAGGAACTTAGGTATTAATTTTGCAGAAGTACCTATCAAAGATATGGTAGATACGACAAATAAAATGTTTGTGACATTATTCAATGAAGTAGAAGCAAAATGGAATTGCAGATATAAACAATCATTTACACAAGACAATATTCAAGCACGTTCTCGAGCAATGTACTTGTGGGGAATAAGCAACGAATTTGCAAGATGTCTACCAATTGCAACTTCTGACAAATCAGAATTATACATGGGATATGCAACAATTAACGGAGATATGTCTGGTGGTTTTGCACCTATTGCAGATGTACCTAAAACAAAATTATTTGCTTTTGCAAGATGGCTTAATAAAAACAGAAAAGAAAAAAATGCTATTCCTGAAGCAATCATACTTAAAAAACCTGGTGCAGAATTAGCTATAGACCCTAAAACAGAAAAACCATTAATAGCTGAAGATGCACTTATGCCTTATGAATTCTTAGACGAAATTATTTGGAGAGTTGAAAACAAACACGAACACTATTGGGATTTAATGAATGCAACATTCCAATATGAAAAGAAAAATTATGTTTCAAAAGAACAAAAAACAGAATGGCTTGATAAATTCTATAGAAGAATGTCAACTGCTCTATACAAATGGTCAATATTACCTCCATCTGTAATTGTTGAATCTCGTTCTATTAATAAATATGATTACAAACAGCCAATTACATCTTCAAGAATCAACTATAAAGGGTTATCAAGAGATGAAATCAGAGAAATATTAAACGAAACGATTTAAAAAATTAGTTAATAATACTGGAATAAATGAAGCATCTAAATCTGTAAAATCAAATACAAGTTCATTAATTCCTGCAGCTATTAACTCATCAACCCTTTCAAAATCATGCATAACTTTATCTTCAAACATATGCATACGGCAGAAACCGTCACAAGTAAATGGAATTATTTTCTTCAATGATGGATCTTTAAGTGCAAAATTTCCTTTGTGACAAGGAGCTTTGCAAGACAATCTTGAAATTACTGCACTATCACTATTTAAAGGACAAAGACCTGATGATGGAATTCGTTTATTTCCTGCTATTGTATATTTTTTATTTGGAATAACATTTTTTAGTTTTTTAGCTGTTTTAATTACATTATCAATATTTTCAAATGATGTAAAATCGACAGTATCAATAGGATGCAAGTTGTTTAAACAATTAATAGACATACTATTTAACAAATTAATTGCTTGTCCTATTTCAATTGGAAATCTATTCAAATCAGAATCATTAATCAAAGCCCAAAAATATCCAATATTATTAATAATAATTGATGATGGATGAGGCTCAATTAATACTAGACTTTTAACATACTCATAAACCCTATCAAAATCACGTTCAATAAGAATTCTAGGAGTTGAAAGTTGAAATTTTATATCATTTTGAGAACAGAATTTTTTAACCTTCATTATAATTTCATTGAAACTACTTTTTGACAAATCAGCAGTTGAGAGAATTTCTCCGTATTCTATCGAGTAAATTGGGTTATAACCAAGTTTTTTAATAAATGATTTAATCTGGTTAATTTGAGCTAATTCTGTTAATCGAAGGTTAATTCTAGGTAAGGTTTCAATAGGTTTTTCGAGAACTTCTTTCTTTAATCTTGAACGCTTAACTTCCCACTCATAAGGAATAATATTCCTACTAAACTTGAAATCACGACCTGCAGCACTTATCATATCACCTGAAAAATGGTTTGTTTGATAAATACTACGTCTTACATGTTTGAATGGAAGTTTTTGATTCTTAAACATCTTTGGTTTATCAAGAATTTTTTCTACCAATTCTAAACCATCTAAAATATCCTCAGATGTTGCAAACTTACCTTTAATAACAACACTATCTATTGCATCGAGTTTTTCTAATTCTTCTGCACACCAAGGTAGATTATCAGAATCAACTGCAAGAGAAAGATTAGTATATTTCTTAATCTTAGCAATATTTTTCATATAAATTTCCTCGGTTACAATTAGTTTATTAACCTTATGGAAATTATTAACAAAATCTATTCCTGATAGGTTATGAATATCAAAATAAGAATCAATGATAATATCAAATGGAAGGTTATAGCATTTGATAGCTTCAATAATTGCAAAACTGTTTATAAATATCCCATCAATATCAGTTTTTCGGAGATATTTAATCATCTTCTTAATCTCGATTAAATCTTCTTCTGTAATATTATGTTTAAAATTCACATAGATACGACAATTATTTCGATGAGCAGTTTCTATAAACTCATTAAAATAATCATAGTTATTAAAAAACTTATGGTGATAAACGTAAAAATCACGACAAGAAGTATGTGGTAAAAAAGCCTCTATATCTTCCGGTTTCTTAATAGGTGCAACAATTGAAATCTTCTTCATAGAGATATTATAGACATATAACTAAATGAAATCAACATATTAAGCTAAATAATTTTGAGCAATTATATTATTTTGTAATTGTTGATCTTTATATCTCATTTCATTAACTAAATTTCTTTCATAATCAATACCAGAAGTTAATTCTCTATCAACAAGATTAGTATTTTCATCAGCTTGTGTATATTCTTCTTGGGCCAATTCATAATTTGCTAAATCGACTTTAGTCTGTTTACCATATACAAACTCTTGATTTGATACATAACTTGTTAATCTTTCTCTATCAGTAAGATTAGTATCAAGTTTTACATTACCTAAAGTTCCTGTTGTTGATAGATTTTTACCTGCCAATGTATATTTATCTAATAATTTCTTTGATGCATTCCAAATATCACCTTTAGCTAGTTTTGCCCAACCTTTTTTAGCTCTATTGGTTAAAGATTGAACGTATTCACCATGTTTTGGTTGAACATAATCAGAATGAACAGTATTAAATATTGCCTGTAAGTTTGATTTATCAGCTTTAATTTGTTGATATTGAGCTTCTAACTCTGCCTTTTTTTTATCTTTATTATTACCAGATATAGAATCTGTCAATAACTGATCTCTTGAAGCACTAGTTTGGGCTGAGCGACGAGCTTCTAATTTTTGTTTTTCTTCATCAGACAACAACGTAGTATCTACTTGATTTGAGCTAGTTATTGTTGATACATTATTTTCTTCGCCAGCCATATAATTATCCTCATAATTATCCTATATATATACAAAGTATATACTCATCAAAAAATTGACTTTTTATGGGGGCAATTATTAAGAATTGTTAAAACATTTATCGTTAATTATTTCGACTTTTTTATTATAATCAGGGGTTATTTTTTGAGGTTTTGATTTTGAAATAGCATCTAAAAATACCTTATCAGAAAAATTAACATCTGACCTTGCAGGAACTATTAAACCGGACTTTGTCATTTTTTCTATGTTAGTTTTTGAGGATAAATATTCTACAAATTTTTGAGCAGATTCTTTATGTTTAGATGATTTTGATATAGCCCAACCTGAAGCATCACAAGGTACGATTCCAGGGTATGTCATTACTCCCCAATCAAATTTTGCATCTGTTGTATATTTAGGTACAAGCCATCTACCTGATAGATGCATAGCGAGTTTACCTTCTAAAAACATTTGACCTAGAGTTTTTGAACCTACATCTGATTTTGATGGGGCTACATGGTATTTATTTACAAGATTTTTATAAAACATCATGCCTGCATTTATATTATCGATGTCCCCACCCAAAGTTATTATATAAGGCATTGCATAATATAAATCTTCTTCATAACTTATACCAAATATATTTTTATCAGTTAGTTTTTGAGCTGTTAACAATAAATCATTTACCCCCCAGTTAGGATTAGGGTAAGAGATATTTTGTTTATCAAAAATATCTTTGTTATAGTAGATTACAAGATTAGAGACATCTCGAGGGACAGCTAGTAATTTATTGTTATATGATAAGGCCTCTATTGATTGATTATAATATTTAGAGGTATCAATATAAAATGGTTCTAAATAATTTGCATAAACAGGTAAATTAAGATTATTTATAAAAATAACATCAGGTGCTAGGTTTGATGCAAAAAGAAGATGTATTTTTTGAAAATAATTTTGTGGAATGTGAAGTAATTCTATTTTAATTTTAGGATTATTTACCTCAAAATCCCGAATTATAGGGGTTAAAATACCCATTTCTGATGCAGAGCCCCAAGTTGAAAACCTGATAACTTCAACATCAGATTGTTTTTTAGTACAACCTGATAAAAATAAACAAATCAATACAAAAAATAGAACTAATCTTTTCATCATAAATCAATTAAGTGGCTCATCTTTTTATCAGAAACTTCAATAACCATTTTGTAGAGCCCAATTCTAACAATATAACGATATGTTGATTCTGATAATTGTTCTGCAGGTTTTATATAAATATTGTTATTTACAAACTCATCAAAAGTTTTTAGAACAAATATTTCATCTTTGATATAGCCAATCAATGATGAGAAATTTTCAAAGTTAACAAGATAGAATCCACTGACAGAATTTACAGCCGTGTGCGCAAGAACTGTTAAGCCATCAACAGTTGTTTCATATTCTCCTCTTAGCTCATCAAATACAGAATCATCTTCAGTAGAATTTTCAATTGGTTCTGCTTCATCTTCAATCGTTAGTATGTTATTTCTTAATTCATCAAATATACTATCATCGTCATTATCTTCATATTCATTTATAAACCCATCAGGCTCATATTCTAAATCAAACAGTTCTTCTTCAGATTCTTCTGTTGGAGTTTCTTCAACTAGCTCTTGTTCTTCTTCAGATTCCTCTGTTGAAGTTTCTTCAACTAACTCTTGTTCTTCTTCAGATTCTTCTGTTGGAGTTTCTTCAACTAACTCTTGTTCTTCTTCAGATTCCTCT
>CALUWB010000074.1 GCA_944324375.1 Candidatus Gastranaerophilales bacterium
TTGTTTTTTCATCACCTGCAACTGCAAAGCCGGCTGTACTACTATCTTTAACATATTCTACTGGTTTTATTGCCATTGTTAAAGCCTCTCTTTTTGTTCTTCTTATTAATAAAAAGTTTTATTGTGAATAATAATTTCAATACTTTGATTTTTTGTTACATTCGTAATAAAACAGCAATACTAATAATTAATATTGCTGTTTTTATTTTTTTATTGAATTAACTTAAGCTGCTGCACCATTTGGCTCTACTGCTGGTTTAGGTTGTTTTGGTTGTCCATTTGCACCTTGAGCACCAGGTCCATTTGCTTGGTCAGCAGCTTCTTGGTTTTGAGAAACAAGCTCTGTTGAAGCAGCATCAGTTTCTTCATATTCTCCTGATGTTGACTCATAATAATCTGCCTGACCATCAATATTTTCTTGCAATGATGCTAAATAACCAGACATTTCATCTCCAGCATCAACTGCAGCACCTTCTTCATCTGCACGTTTTCCCATATTACCAGCTGTTAAACCAAACACAACTCCGGCAGCTAGAAATAATGCTGTTCCTACCCCTGCTGCAAATACATCAGCAATTAACATTTTAGGAATAATAAATGTAGATAAGCAGGCAGCTGCCCCAGCATAACTTAAAATTTGGTTAGTTTTTGCCATTTTTTCCATCGGGTCACCATCTTTTAAGAAACCCGAAACTGTATCTCCTGATGTTTTTACTCCAACGGCTTCTGCATTATTAGCTGTATATGATTCTATATTACCTTTTAAACCATCCATTTCTTCTTGGGGCTCTTTATTTGATTCTTCTGAACTTTTTTGAAGGTCTGCTATTTGAGCTTTTAATTCTGCTACCTTGGCTGAATTACCTTGAGCCTGATACACTTGTAACTCTCCTTGCAATGCTGCTACTTCTGTTATTGTATCTACCTGACTCTGTGTTAATTGTTCTGATAATTCTGTATATGATTTTGAATCTTCTTCCATCATCTGCATATCTGATGCTAATGCATCATAATAACTTTGAATTGTTTCATTATTACTTGCAGCATTATTTGTTTGGTTTTTACGTTCTTCTAGATTTGGATCAAAAGTCCCAGGAAATGACAAGGCATAAGTAGTAGCTGCTAACCCTGTAACAATACCTCCTAATACCATACCTACAAAACCATTATTAATTTTAGCAGCAGCTGCACCAGATAAAGCAACTGCTACAGCAGCACCAACACTTGCAGCAGAAGCAGCAACAGTTATGCCTGTAGATGCAGCAGCAGCACCTTTTTGGTCTTTTTCAGATAAATCTTCGCCGTCTTCACCTGTTGTATCTATTTGTTGTTCGCCAACTTTTTCTTTTTCATCAGCTGTATAATCAATATTATCGTAATCGACCTTTCCATCAAGATAGGTTTTTTGAGAGGAATCTAAATCTTTTGTATTGCCTTGATCCACATCTTTTTTAATGGTATTTGCATTGCTTTTGGTAATTGTTTTTTCATCACCTGCAACTGCAAAGCCGGCTGTACTACTATCTTTAACATATTCTACTGGTTTTATTGCCATTATTAAAGCCTCTCTTTGATATTACTTACCTAAGTATTAAAAGATTTATTTTTATTAACGATTTCAGAAAATTAATTTTTCGTTACAGTTGTTAATATTTAAAAATGAATTATATTTTTATATACAAAAAATTAATTATATGGTATGATTAACCTAGATGTAGTAGACAAATTTTTTTAAAATATATGCGATGAAAATTGGTTCAATTTAATATATTAAATCAAGTACGGTAGGTTATATGTGCCGCACCATCGTGTATTAATAAAAAAATAGAAAAGGATAAGGTGCTTATGAGCAATTTGTCAATCATTTTACTGATTGTATCAGTGGCTCTATTACTAGGTATTGTTATTATTCAATCTCGTTATAACAAACTAGCACAAGAAGCTAACAAAGCTAAAAAAGAGCAAACTGAAAAAGAAGATCTAATTAAAAAAGAAGCATTAATTCAAGCCAAAGAAGCCCTTCAGGCTGAACGAGAAAAAATTAATGAAGACGAAAGAGAAAGAAGAAGAGAACTTAACAATCTTGAAAACAAACTAACAAGAAGAGAAGATGCACTTGAAAATAAAATTCAAGAAGTTACGGATAAAGAATCTCAACTTGATAGAAAAGAAGCAGAATTAGAAGACAAAGAGAATTACCTTGCAGAAACTATTCAAAAACAAATTTCAGAACTCGAAAGAATTGCAGGAATGTCTAGAGAAGATGCTAAAAACATGTTACTAGAACAACTTAGGCACGATTTAGCCCAAGAACAAATGCAACTTATTAGAGAAAATGAAGCAAAAATAAGAGAAGATGCTTTAGAAAAATCTAAAGAAATTCTATCTACAACCATGCAGCGCTGTATGATGGATCAAGTTGTTGAATCAACGGTTGCAGTTGTATCATTACCTAATGATGAAATGAAAGGACGTATAATCGGTCGTGAAGGTCGTAATATTAGAACACTTGAAACTCTTACAGGAGTTGATTTAATTATTGATGACACTCCTGAAGCTGTTGTTCTTTCGTGCTTTGACCCTGTAAGACGTGAAATTGCTAAAATTGCATTAGAAAAACTTATTCAAGATGGGCGTATTCACCCTGTTAGAATTGAAGAAGTTGTTGAAAAATCTCGTGAAGAAATTGAAAAGAAAATCTTCCACGAAGGTGAAAATGCTGCTCTTGATATGGGAGTTATGGGACTAAGTAAAGAATTAATAAGAAATCTTGGTCGATTATATTATCGTACAAGTTACGGACAAAATGTTCTTAAACATTCTTTAGAAGTTGGGCATATTGCAGGTATGTTAGCTGCAGAACTTGGAGCAAATGTTTATGTTGCAAAACGTGCAGGACTTCTTCACGATATAGGAAAAGCTGTTGACCAAACACAAGAAGGTACACATATACAATTAGGTGTTGAGCTTGCAAGAAGATTTGGAGAAAAAGAAGAAATTATTCATGCAATTGAAGCCCACCACGATGATGTTACAGCTAATACTATAGAAGCTGTACTTGTTAAACTTGCAGATGCAATATCAGCAGGTAGACCAGGAGCAAGAAGAGATACGCTTGAAATATACATTAAACGTTTACAAAAAATTGAAGAAATTGTTAATGGGTATGAAGGAATTAAACAATCTTTCGCTGTTCAAGCAGGAAGAGAAGTTCGAGTTATTGTTGAATCAGAAATGTTTGATGATTTAGCTTCTCAAAAGCTCGCTAGAGATATTGCAAAGAAAATCGAAGATGAACTTGATTATCCTGGACAAATTAGAGTAACAGTTGTAAGAGAATTTAGAACTGTTGAAATAGCAAAATAATTTAAGGGGAGACATCTCTCCCCTTTTAATAAAAAGCACTATGAATAATCCAAAAGAATTTAAAATTTTATTTTTCGGAGATTTGGTTGGTAAAATTGCAAGAAAAGCAGTTGCCAAATATATTGACAATCTTAAAAATACAAACAATTCTCCAGATTTTATTATCGCAAATGTTGAAAATGCATCTCACGGATTTGGTTTAACACACAAAAATTATAATGAATTATCTCAAACAGGCATCGATTGTATGACTTCGGGAAATCATATTTGGGATAAAAAAGAAATTTTTAACTACATCAATGATATGGACAAGTTAATTCGTCCAATTAATTACCCAGAAAATACCCCTGGAGTAGGCTCAAAAATATTTGAGAAAAACGGTATGAAAATTGGAGTTATTAATGCTCTTGGGAGAGTTTTTATGCCACCAATAAATGATCCTATTCAAATCTTAAGGAATGAAATATTAAAACTTAAAGAAACAACACCATATATTATTATTGATTTTCATGCAGAAGCAACTGCAGAAAAAATTTGCGTTGGAAGATTTTTATCAGAGCTTGGAGTAACAGGATTTATTGGTACTCATACACATGTTCAAACTGCTGATGAACAAATTATTAATAATATGGCTTATATTTCTGATGTCGGATTTTGTGGTTCTTCTGATAGTGTTATAGGAATGGAGTATTCAACGTCTCTTAAAAGATTAACAACACTACTCCCTGAAAGATATGAAGTTGCAACAAATCCCCCTTGTATTATTAATGCAGTAGAAATTTCAATTATTGATGGAATTACAACTGCAATAAAAAGAATTAATGTTAATATAGATATAAATAATGAAGAATTGGAGGTCAACGTTGAAAATAACAGCGTATGATAAAAGGAGGATAGAATGAAGTCAGATTTACATATCCATACATACTATTCTGACGGGATTTTCTCTCCTGAAAAAATTGTAGATTTAGCTTTAGAAGTCGGATTAGAAGTTATTGCTTTAACTGATCACGATAATGTTCTTTCTTATAAAGTTGCTAAAGATTACGCTACAAAAAATGAACTTAATCTTGAAATTATCCAAGGTATTGAAGTAAATACTCTATACAAAGAACATGAAGTACACATTCTTGGATACTTTATGGATGTTAATAATAATGATTTCAAATCAATGTTAAAAACGCAACAACAAGCTCGTGTCAAACAAACTAAAGAAATTCTACACTTATTAAATAAAAAAGAAGGAATCAAAATCAAGTTTGATGACGTTAAAGCAATGGTTGCAGAAGGTGGAAGTATAGGTCGTCCACATATTGCAAAAGCAATTACAAATGTCGGTGGAACATCTAACGTGATGGAAGCATATAGTAAATACATAAATAATTCATCACCTGTTTATGTTGAAAGAAAAACTGTATCACCATTCGATGCTGTTGAAATCATATATGATGCTGGAGGAATTCCAGTAATAGCACACCCTCATGATATCCCTATTGCAGACAATCTTATCCCTGAACTTGTCAATTGTGGATTAAGAGGAATTGAAGCATACCATAGAAAACATTCACCTGCATTTATTGAACATTTTTCTTCATTAGCAGAAGAATACGGATTAATTGTAACAGGGGGATCAGATTTTCACGCTCCTAATGTTATGAACGGACAAATTATTCTTGGGAAAAATTTTGTTCCGGAATGGATATATGATGCTCTTATGAATGAAAAAAAACGATTGGATATGGCATAAATGAAAAAAGCTTTTACATTAGTTGAAGTAATTATTTTACTTGTTATTTTTATTATGGTAGCACTACTTGTAATACCTTTATCTATTGATGAAACAATTCAAGCTAGAAATATATCAAAATGGAAACAAGTTCAAAATGATTTTATAGAGATTCCTCTATCTATAAAAACATTCTCAAAATCTGATTTAAATATTCAAAATTTTGTAACAGCTTTAGTAAAAAAACATCCACTTAATAAAGTTATTTCATATAAAATTAAATATATGAATGGCGAAACACCAAGCGAAGATTTTATTTTTAAAGAAATATATAATACAGACTCAAATGCAACCCTTGCATTTAAATGGTATGATGCCCCCAAGGTTGAACAACGAACAAATAAAAGATTACTTGGCATTATGATGTATGATGTTAATGGTAAAATGGGACCAAATGTTTGGGGAAAAGATGTATTTGGAATGAATATATATGAAGATAAACTTGAACCATTTGGGAATTCTGCAAGTAACGATGAAATAGAATTTGACTGTTCAAGACAAGGTACTGGATTATATTGTTCAACTTACTACCTTAATGGAGGTTCTTTCTAATGAAACATAAAGTTTGTGTTTTCTCATCATCATCAAGTACATTACCATCAATTTATTATGATGACGCTAAAAAATTAGGAAAACTGCTTGGACAAAACAATATGGATTTAGTCTATGGTGGAAGCAAAGTTGGCACAATGTATGAAATTGCAAAAGCAGCAAAAGCTAATGGTGCTAAAATTATAGGAGTTATGCCTGAAAAACTATATAATTTTGGTGTTTCTTGGGAAAAATGTGATGAATTTCATTTAACTAATGATATGAGAAAAAGAAAAGCATTACTTGATAAGAACTCTGATTGCATAATAGCTATGGCTGGAGGCTTTGGAACTCTTGATGAAATTGCAGAAATGATTGTCCAAAAACAATTAGGATATAATAATAAACCTATTATATTTTTAAATACAAATGGATTTTATAATAACTTATTAAATTTTTTTGATGATATAATTAACCAATCTTTTGCTAAAGAATCTGCAAAAGAATTGTATTATATCGCAAATACTCCTCAAGAAGCCATTAATTACATTTTAAACTATGATTTCTCTCCAATAGAACTTTCAATGGAAGATATTTACACAAAAATTCCTGAAAGTATAAAAATAAAAACAAATAGGTAAGAAACTTTACCATTATATATTCCCATGATAAAATAATTTTGAATCAATATTATAAAGGTTTATTAAAATGAATATTATAGAAGTTAAAAATAATTTAGTAAAATTATCATATGAAGAAGATATAGTTTTAGGAGCATTTCTTAAAATTTCTGATTTAAAGAATTCATATATCGCACAAATTTTACATCTTGAAGCATCCAGAATAGGGAAAACTGCTATTGCAAGATTAATTTTTAACTTTAAAGCTGGGATCATACAAGCTTATGATGGATCTATACCAACAATACAATCTGAAATTGAAATACTAAATCCTGATTTTATAGCAAACATTTTTGATAAAACAAATCCTTTGATTGTTGGAAAACTTAACCAATCACAAACAGATATTATAGTTTCTGCAAACTTACTTAAAGATAAACCAATAATTTGTGCAGAAAAATCATATCAATATAATTTATTACTAAAAAATATTACTAAACAAAATGAAATTGAAAACAGAAAGACTGTTATTTTTGACTTAACAGGAGAACTTTCTAATAATTCTATATGTGCAACTCAAAACTTTAAAATTCCTCTTAATAAAAATTCTATTGACTATATTTTTGATAGAGGTTTTGAAGATTTAACAAAAGAAAATAAAGCATTTATTCAAGATATATTTACTGAACTAAATGAATATATTAAAACTGTAGAATTTATTCCTTTTAACAATTTTAATGCTGTTATAGATTACGAATTTAAAAGAACTCAAAAATTACAATTAATTATTTTAAGAAACAGATTATTACAATTTGAAAAATTAGGAATTTTTGCTGAAACAGATAAAGACTTCAAAATTTTAGATGAAAAGTTAGATTCAGAAAACACTATTATTATAGATTTATCAAAATTATCTGACTCATTACAAATAGAATATATAACTTACGTATACAATAGAATGGAATATCATAAATCTAATTTCTATTCATTTGTATCACTTAATAACTCAAATTCAAATAAGACAACGCTAAATACATTATTTGGAACTAAAAATGTATTTACTATAATAGCTTGCCCATATTCATATAAATATATTGATGATTTAAAACAATGCTCTAAAAATATGTTTATGTTTACACCAATAAAACAACAATCAGATTTTGGGGCATATAATATATTTTTAAATAAACTTGCAGAAAATGAATTTATATTATATGGAAAGTCTACTAAATTTACACCCCTTATTATAAAATTAGATGAAATTAAAGACTTTTCATTTATTGATAATAGTAAAGAATCTATTATAGAAACACTTCAAGAAGAAGAAAAAGAAGAAATTCCACAAATTGTTGAACAACAAGAAATTAATATTCTTGAACAACCAATAGAAATTAATGAAGAACCTGTTATGGAAATTCCTCAAGAAGAAGAAATTCCACAAATTGTTGAACAACAAGAAATTAATATTCTTGAACAACCAATAGAAATTAATGAAGAACCT
>CALUWB010000075.1 GCA_944324375.1 Candidatus Gastranaerophilales bacterium
AATAGTCCACGATGAATTAATAAATTTGCTAGGTAAAGATTTATCACCTTTAAATCTTTCAGGCCATCCTAATTTAATAATGATGTTAGGCTTGCAAGGTTCAGGTAAAACAACATCATCGGCAAAATTAGCAGTAAAGTTAAAAAAAGAAGGTAGAAATCCCTTATTAGTTGCTTGTGACGTATATCGTCCAGCTGCAATAACTCAATTAAAGACATTGGGACAACAAACAGAAACAGCTGTATATTCAGAAGATGAAAATAAAAATGTTCAAGAAATTGTTTCTAATGCAATAAATTATGCAAAAGAAAATGGTTTTAATACATTGATACTTGATACAGCTGGCCGTCTACAGATTGATACAGATATGATGGCAGAGCTGTTGTTAATAGATAGAATATTTAATCCACAAGAGAAATTATTAGTAATAGATGCAATGACTGGTCAAGAAACAGTAAATGTTGCAGAAACATTTGATTCACAATTAAATTTAACAGGTCTTGTATTAACCAAGTTAGATGGAGATTCAAGAGGTGGTGCAGCTTTATCCGTTGCTTATTGTACCCAAAAACCAATAAAATTAACAGGTACAGGTGAAAAACTCCACGCATTAGAAGATTTTTATCCTGAAAGAATGGCCACAAGAATACTAGGTATGGGTGATATAGTATCTCTTGTAGAAAGAGCTCAAGAAGTTTTTGACGAAAAAGAAGCAAGAGAATTAGAAAAGAAAATGGAAAAAGCCGAATTTTCATTTAATGATTTCTTAAAGATGCAAAAACAAATGAAAATGCTAGGTTCCTTCGATCAAATTTTAGGAATGATTCCAGGTTTAAATATCTCAAAAGATGATAAAGAAAAAATATCTCACGAAGGAGAAAAACAGTTTAAAAAGATAGAAGTTATGATAAGTAGTATGACGCCTGAAGAAAGAAATCATCCTGAGTTAATGAATTCAAGCAGAAAAAGACGAATAGCAGCAGGCTCTGGTATTTCTTTACACGATTTGAACATATTTATTAAGCAATTTGAGCAAATGCGTTCTATGATGAAAGGTATGTCTGATATGAAGAAAAGTCTAGGGAAATTCAAAGGAATGAACCCAGCGCTTGGAATGAAGAAAATGATGGAAACAATGCGTAGATTTAAATAGTCTAAATGATAGACATAATGCGTTGTTTGTGTTCTAATAAATAAAGATTAGCAATTATAGGAGAGAGATATGAACTCAGAAGAAAGAACATTTGTCGCAATTAAACCTGATGGTGTTAAAAGAGGCCTTATTGGTAAAATTATTAGCCGATTTGAAGATAAAGGTTTTAAAATTATTGCATTAAAACTATTACAAGTAACACCAGAGCAAGCAGCTGCGCATTATGAAGAACATTATGGAAAACCTTTCTATCCAAGATTAGTTCATTATATTACAGGTGGTCCTATAGTTGCAATGGTAGTAGAAGGCTATAATGCTGTATCAAGTGTAAGACATTTAGTAGGTGCAACAGACCCTTCAGCTGCAGATGTGGGAACAATCAGAGCTGATTTTGCTCAAGTTAAAGAATATAATGTTATCCATGCATCTGACTCTATTGAAAGTGCAAATAGAGAAACAAAAATTTATTTTAATGATAATGAATTATGTGATACTTGGTCAAACATGTTAGAAATGCTAATAGCTGAGGAAGAGAATTCATAAATGTCTGAACACGACTTTTTTAGTTACGAATTAGAACATATAGATTCAAAAACAGGTGCCAGAGCAGGAATATTACATACTCCACATGGAGATATAAAAACTCCTATTTTTATGCCTGTTGGGACAAATTCTACTGTTAAACTTGTAACTAATCATCATCTCTATGAATCAGGTGCACAAATAATTCTTGCTAATTCTTACCATTTACATTTAAGAGCTGGTTCAGAATTAGTAAAACAATTTGGTGGAATTCATGGTTGGATGAATTGGCAAAAGCCAGTTTTGACCGATTCAGGAGGGTTTCAAGTATTTTCATTGGCACATCTTAGAAAAATTACAGAAGATGGTGTTGAGTTTAGAGATCCAAAAGATGGGAAAAAACATTTCATTTCACCTGAAGTATCTATGGAAATCCAACAAAATATTGGTGCAGATATAATAATGGCATTTGACCAATGTGCGCCATATCCTTGTGATTATAAATTTGCAAAAGCTGCTATGGAAAGAACTCATAGATGGCTTGAAAGATGTATTAAAGCCAAAACTAATGATAAGCAAGCTTTATTTCCAATATGCCAAGGTGCATTCTTTGAAGATTTAAGAAAAGAAAGTGCAGAATTTGTTTCAAATATTGATGCTGTAGGTTATGCTATAGGTGGTTTAAGCGTTGGAGAGCCTAAAGATATAATGAATCATTTTGTTGAATATACAGCTCCATTGTTACCACAGAATAAACCTCGTTATTTAATGGGAGTAGGTACTCCTGAGGATTTATTGGATGGTATAAAACGTGGGGTTGATATGTTTGATTGTGTTTTACCAACTAGAAATGCAAGACACGGATCTTTCTTTACTTGGGAAGGTAAAAAGCAAATTAAAAATGCTCAATATCAAAATGATTCATCTCCATTAGATCCAAATTGCAATTGTTACTGTTGCAAAAATCATTCAAAGGCATATTTAAGACATTTGTATAAATGTAATGAAGGTACTGCTCAAGCATTAATTTCTATTCATAATATCACATTTTTAGTTAATTTTTCTCAGCTTGTACGCCAAGCTATTCTTGAAGATAGATTTGAAGAGTTCTATAATCAACATTATAATAATTTCCTAAAAATTAGTTAGTTAAAGTACTTTACCCAAGTTTTAATAAAACATTTTAAAAATGTAACGAAATGTAACGAAATTATTAAAAGTATTAAAGATATATATAAAGTATGCCGTAGTCCATAGTATAGAATTAGAATTTGGGTATGTAACACAGGTATATTGTACCTGCGTATCCAAGACAGGAAAAGGAGTAAGGAATATGGGTTTAGCGTCATCACAGGCTCGATTGTTAAATTTAACAGCCAGAATGCATGACATTGAGTATAAGGCTCAAAACCTAGAAGCTCAAAAATTGCAAATGGCAAACGAGTCTACACAAGTTTACAAAGAGTATGAAGCAGCACTAAATAAACAAAAAGTGCAATTAAAACACATTGGGGCAGATGGTTCTGCTACATACGAAGATGCATCAATTGAGGATTTATTTGATGCAGGTTATCAACTTAGAGTAATTGGAGAAGATGGACAGTGGCACGATTGTACGAATACTACTGCAGTTCAAACAGCAACTGGAATTCAGAAAGCACAAATGACTGATACCGAAACATTACGTAATATGGTTGAGGCAGGATTCATTGTATTTATGAAACCAATGTCAGATGGTACATTTGCAGAAGTAAATATTGCTACAGATACAAGTCTTCAAGAAGTTCAAGATGAAACAGAACTTAAAAAAGCAGAAGCAAAATATGAAGCAGATATGAGAAAAATTGATGCTAAAGATAAAAAGTTTGATACAGACTTAGCAGCAATGGAAGCAGAAAGAAATGCTATCAAAACAGAAATTGATACATTAAAAACTGTAGCAAAAGACAACGTAGATAGAACATTCAAATTGTTCTCATAATTAATTTAAAAAAAATAATAATTAAACAAATAACACCAAGTGATTTATCATTTGGTGTTATTAATTGGGTTATAAAAATGTAAACAATTGTAACATTTATAAGCATGCTTGAAATTAGTCACTTGGTTAAAGTTTTTTTATATATAAAAGTAAGAGAGAATACGTTAATAAGGTGGCATAAATATGACAAGCGAACCAAATACAAACATTGGTTCTACATCAACCAATCAATCAACATATATAAAACCAAAAGAACAAGAAGAGCTAAAAAAGAAAGAAGTATCAACAGGTCATTTATTTGCATATATGACAAAATCACAAGCAGAAAATGCTGGTGTTTTAGATTTGTTTCAAAAATATGATGTAAATAATAATGGTGAAATAGATACTAAAGAATATATAAATTACAAAACAGGTGCAGACCCTAATGTAACTTTTACAAAAAGAACACAAGAGGAACAACAAGAATTTTTTAATAATTTAACTCCAGAGGAGTTTAAGGACTATATTCGAAAAGGATTTAGTCATATGGGAATTGATGATGATATAGCAAAATCAATCATCGAAATGCAAAATAATGAAAAAAAGGATATAAATCAAATAACCAAAGAATATTTAGGAGTTGATTTATCAAAATATTCAACAAAAGAAGAAAAACAAGCAGCTTTTGAAAAAGCATTTAATAAGAAATTTGCTTTTCCTTCTTCAGAAGATGCTATAAATAAAGTTCAAGAGCTAATTGATTCAGGTGAGATAGATAAAATAGATAATAATAGTTCAATTTATCTACAACAAATTAAGCGCCTAAGAAATGGAGAATTTGACAATTCAGAATTAGAAAAAGAATTAAAAGGTCAAGATCCAAAACAGCTAACAGCAAAACAACTTGATAAATACGCTAGAGCAGGGGCTAGAAGAGATGAAATTGTAAAATTGAGTAAATATTTTGCAGAAAGTGATGATGCTGGTAAAAAACTTTTAATTAATAATATTAGTAATTTAGAAACAGGTGTTCAAACTGGAATTATTGGTGCTGCAGTATTATCAGCAAATGATAATGAAACACGAATGATGTATGCCGAATTATTAAAAGATCAAGATTTAAAACTTACATCTAAGTTTAATAAAAAAGTATTTGAAATGGCTGTAAAAACAATGCAGACTAATTTATCAAGTGAGGCATCAATAGAATTTACAACTGATAAAAATAAATTTGAAACAAAAGAAGACGCATTAGATGCATATAAAATGTACGATGCATCAGAACAATATAAAAGAGATAAAGGTATTATTACAGATGAAGAATACCAATCAAACTATGTAAATTTATATGCAGCAAACGCATATAAGGTTGATTTGGCAGCAGAAGCATATAAATATGTTATTGATCATTCTAGTGAAGCAAATCGTGCTGATACAATGAATATGCTGGCATCAAATGCTTATCAAATTAAAGATGATTCACAAAGAAATGGAGCAATAAGTAATATTAAAAATTCTGGTTATTATAACGATAATGTCCAAGAAAACTTAGATAAAAGTTATGCGAAAAAACTTGAATCAACATATTCAAATACAAATTCAACAGCTTCAGTTCAGGTAAAATCATACCAAAATCAAACAAATCCGATTAATAATGATTATTATCAACAAGTAATTAATACAACAATTGAAAATGGTGACGATTCAGTAATTGAAGAATTAGTTACAAAATCATTTGAAGATATAAATCAAAAAGGACAAACTAATAAACAAAAAAAATTGGGTATGCAAAGAGGAATGGCAATATTAACCAAGCTTATATCCAATAACAAAATCCAAAATAGTTCATATGAGGGTATTGTTCTTAAGAAATTAAGCGCATTACCAGCACCAACACTATTAAATATGTTTTTAAGTTCAAATGAAAAAGTACAAGGATATTTTTATAAAAATAATTTAATAAGTCCATTAACGATAGCTATGAATGCAGGACATAGTGAAATTGAACAATTACCTGATATTATAAAAGATAAGGTAATGGCTTTCAAAGATGAACATTATGATAAAAATAAATCTTAAATAAGATTATTTAATAAATTCTTCATCAAAGTAGCCTGATCTGTTGTATTCAAAGCCGGTCAGGTTTCCTTTTTTATTATATTTAGGGTCAAAAATTATTCCGAAAGCTTGACGTTTACCTTCTTTATAAATTCCGTGTTCTTGTGAAAATTTTAATGCATTTTTATTATATTGTTTTACGGCTTCGTACGTTTCAAAAGACTTAGTTGAGCCTGTTCTTTGTTTTGAGACAGCTTTTGCTTCCCCTATTCTTTTCCCCCATTCATTGACTTTTTTAACATCTTTCCCTGTTATGATATTTACATAAGCCTTTGTTCTATCATATACTGAACGAACTTTTGAAATAAATGAGTAATCTCTATCTCCAACAAAATGTTTTTTATCATATTTAAACGTATCAACAAGTTCATTGTTTCTATCTTTAAGATTTTTAGCACCATTAAGATGCCTTACAAGATATCTTTCACATTTTCTTATATTTTTGTCAGAAACAATTCTTTTTCCATCAGAGGTAAAGAAATAAACGTGTGTCGTAGCTCCAAAATTCAAGTTATTATTAAGATTATTATTCATTATGCGTTATGACCTGTTTCCCATCTGTGGTCTAAATTAGCTTTTTCTTGGTTAGCATTAAGTTTAGCTTTAACTACATTATAAGCAAGAACAGCAGTTCCAACTAGACCAGCAAGAACTTTACCACCTAGTGATAGTGTTTTAGGTGCTTTTTTAACAGTGTTTTTAAGAGCATTTCCACAAAGAACAACACCAGCAGACAAAGAACCTAATACAATTCCTTTAGCTGTGCCACCAACTATATGAAAGAAATCTATACAGCCTTTTCTAAAATTAATAAAACCATCTTTCACACGTGTAAAGAAGCCTTTTTTCTTTTGTGGTTGTTCTTCTGAACAATCAATAGGTTTGCCACAAGTTGGACAAATGTGATGATTACAAGTTTGAGTACTACTTGTATTATTACTTCTGAATGAAGGTCTAACCGGACTAAAACTTACTGTCATATTTAACCCCTTTACACACACTATCTATGCATTTATTTTAATACATGAAATAGAATATTTTTGCTAGTTTTGACCTATTTATTAAGAAAATTTTACATATTTTTGAGCAGTTTTTTATCATGTGGTAAAATATTCTCAAGGTCAAAATTTTTTGTGGGAGAAATTTAATGAATAGTACAGTAATCGTTGGTAGAGCAGGACAAGATGCAGAAATTAAATATTTTGAATCTGGTAAAGTAAGAACAACTTTTTCACTAGCAGTAAATAGATGGGATTCAAAAACAAAAGCTGAAGTAACTGATTGGTTCAATATAGATGTATGGGATAAACAAGCAGAATTTGCCGGCGAGTACATTAAAAAAGGTCGCTTAGTTGCAGTAGATGGCAGAATTCAGACTAATAAATGGAAAGATGCATCAGGAGAAGAAAGAGAAAGATTTTTAATTGTTGCTAATAATGTTAGATTACTAGGATCAAAGCGAGACGCTGAATAATGATATTTTCAAATCAAATAGGAATAATAGCAGATGATTTAACTGGAGCAAATGATACAGCCCTTCAATTCCAAAAACGAGGAGTTAGTACAAATATATTGCTTGATTATAATGAAATTACCCAAATCTCTACAGAAACCGGAGTTTGGGCTACATCTACTGAATCAAGAAATTTAAATCCAGATTTAGCTTGTGAAAAGGTTAAAGAAGCAGTTAAATCAATATCAACTTCGTTAAATATTGAACATTTTTATAAAAAAATTGATTCAACAGTAAGAGGTCATATTGCACTTGAAAGTTTAACTATGGTTGAAGTTCTTGAAATGGACGCTGCAGTTATAATACCGGCTTTCCCTTCTGAAGGAAGAATAACAGTTGGAGGATATCATTTATTAAGAGGAATACCTATTGGTAGAACTGAATTCGCTCAAGATCCTCATTCTCCAATTTTAGAGTCTCACGTTCCAACACTATTAAGAAGTCAATTAGGTGACAAACAAGATTTAGTAGCTCATATTGAATTAAAAACAATAATGAATGGATGCAA
>CALUWB010000076.1 GCA_944324375.1 Candidatus Gastranaerophilales bacterium
GAAGAACTCTACAAGAATGATTGAGTATCATTCGAAGTAGAGGCAGGTGAGTCAGAACTTGTTCTGCGAACCGTATAGAAATATTGGGGGCGTCATTACGAGGAACATTTTGTTCCGAAGTAATCTTATACACATAAGAATTTTATTTTCTGATTTCTTAGTCACTACATCACTGCCAAAATCAGATTGCTTCGCTTTGCTCGCAATGACAAGGGGTAGGGGTAAATGGGAGGGGTAGGGAAGTGTAAAGGATGATAAATGTATAAAAAGAGGTATCTTTTGAAATGACTTTCCCCTCATAATTTACCTCTCTATTTACCCCACTTAATTTACCCCACCCCTACCAATTGCTCCTGTAAAATCAAAGATTTCTACGTCGCTCTCGTCCAGTGCATCCAAAACTACTCCACCTTCATGGAGCCCTTTTGGAAGCACATCCGTTATATGCCTAATACATTGGTTTGAGCTTGATATTTGTAAACTCAATATTCCTGATACAAAAATCTTGTCCTTCGTGTTCGGTATAAAAATGAAACTCTAAAGTCCTAAAGATTTCTGAAGGAAGTTTGTAATAAGAATTGGCATTTTTAGGAGCATAGAAAAACGAATCATAATTCCCCTTGTCCCAATACAAGGCATTCCTAAGAGTTTTAGCAATAATATTCCTTTTCTTAGGAGTTTTTAGCGAATCATAATTCTTTATATACTCAACATAAAAATCATTAGAATAAGATAAATCAAGCCCGATTTTAGGTGGGATAAAAAGAATTTTTAACATATTATCTATCCCAAAATTTAGAGGAGAAGTATAATAATAACTTTCAACAAATACACCGTGAAAATCAGTACCCAAATACTCTTGATATATTTTTCCGTTATCGTCAGCAGAAAAGATACTGTTTCCAATAACTTGTAAACAAGATATTTTCGGACAAACTCTTTTCACCCATTCTTCATGTTTATAATCATATATCAGAATAGTTGAATACTCTGTATCATTTGTCGGGATAAGGAACCAAAATTCATTCCTGTCAGACAATACAACAGAAATCATTTGCATATAATCTACATCAGACGAAATATTACATAAATCTTCTTGAAGATTAATTGCAATGTTTTTCCCAAGTGTTTTGTTCCCCAAAACAGACTGATTGAAAGAGAAAATCCCCTTTTTATTATCATCATAAAAATACAACTCAGTCCCATGAAAAACAAAAGCTCTATAACTAGCACACCCTCCGGGACATTCATTTGAAACAGAAAAAACACCTTCTGACTCAAGCCCCACAAGACAAGAAGAATCAGAGTGAAACACAGCAATATACGAAACATAAACAGTTATAGCTGTAATATCTTTAACAAATTCAATATACCCGGCCGAAGTAACAATTTCAGCATCAGAAGTTGCAAAATCATATATATTTTGTTGTACAGAATACCAAAGAACATTTTTATCAAATACCCAAATTCTACCGTTAAAATTAACTAACCCAAGCCCTTTGACATCACGACCTTCAGTATCAGTTGGGGAGAATTTTTTTACCTCATCAAGCGTACCTTCTTCATTATATTTTTCAAGCTCAATAGTTAGCATTTCTTCGCCGTTAGAAAACACAAACAAATCACTCCACCCCTGAGCAAAATCAGTTGCAGAAGATTTTCCTGTAACAGATAAAGAATTAACTTTTTCTTGCAAAAGATTAGAATCAGGTATAAAAAGATAAATCTTCCCCTCAGTTTCAGATTCAGTATGGATAAAAAAATGTTTTTTTGTTTTTTGAACACTTTGGAACATATTAATAATTTTTTCGCCTTGTGGGACTAAATCACAAACAAGTGTATTCCCCTTAGCAGTTCTAATCCCAATCCCTGAATTTATACCTGTATCGTATAACTCAACATTTTGAAGATCAGAAGCAGTAATTTTTTTCTCAGAAAAAGCGGCATCTTGTTTATAAATCCCGCCAAATTTATTGCAAAAAAGTGAAGTAGAAGACATAAGCACTCCTTAAAATTGTATAGACATAGACTTTTTAACAGGGTTAGAAACTTTGATAAGTAATTTATACGCCTTATCAAACTGCAAACGATATCCTGCATAATTTTCATCATTAACAGATGCGATAGAATCGACTAACGCTTTTGCAAGAATTGTATTCTTAAACAGAGTTTCATATTTTGCAGGGATATCAATATAATCAGTAGGGTTTTCCAGATAAAAAATTTCGTTCTCATCTTTATCAAACCCAATAGATAGAGTTAAATACTTAATAGAAATTTGATACCTTTTGTCAGGTACAGGATATAAAACAATATTATCATCATCGATATAAAATTCTTGAGGTTTTCCTGTTTTACCGTCAAGAGAGATATCAGGATTATAACTAAGATACTCATTATTAGCTTTAATCGCAAACAGATTATCCTCAATCGAATCTTCATTAAGAATATTCCCATTAGGAAGTTCATATTTCGAATTATTAGGCAAAGTTGAGAACGCATATTTTTTAACCCTAAATGAGAATGGATAAGAATACCAAATATCAACAATAGCTTTATTGATAGAAGAAACCAAAGCGAGTTCAAAATCTTCTTTGACAACAGCACCTGAATCAAACATAGACCAAGGTTGCGAAGCAACATCGTTATAGAGATCTAAAAAATTAATAGTCATAACAGACTCCTTTCAAATAACTAAATAAACTAACAAAAAAACAACTCCCACCTATCTCGGTGGGAGTATGACTAAAAAAAAATGCGCCAAAACAAAAACTTATTTTCTACGGTAATAACCACTAACCTCTGTACCGTCAGAACGTTTATAAGATTCAACATATATTAAATCACCTAAACTAACGCCATTATCTAAATCATCCTTAGTATAATTTTCGCCATTAAAATATTGTTCGGCATACCTATCGATAATTTCTTTATCGTCAGTCTTAGCTAAATTAAATTCAGTATTGTAGATTAATCTATTTTTTGTAGATAAACTTTCTAAAAATTCAGGAGTTATTTCTTCTCCATTATCAAGATACACATATTTATTACCATTATTATCTTGAGTTGTTTTCAGATTGATATTATCAATATTTGCAGAAAAACCTGTTATATCTTTATATTTTCTTTTATCAGAAGGATTTGTTATTAATTCACCTTTTCTCATTTTTTGCATTAATTTTTCTGCAATAATATCATCTTGTTTTGATTCAGGAAGTTTATAGAAATTGCTTCCATATTCTTTTTTTATCTGATCAGCAATTCTTCTGCCTTGCTGATTATTCCACAAGTCCATATTTTTCTCACCTGTAGGATTATTTGGAGTTTCTAACTCATGCATATAACCTATTACCCAACTTCTTAGGTTGTCTTTTTCCAAAGCAAGGACAGTACTACCAAAAGTATGCTTAAATGCATCAGCTTCATTATTCCAAAACTCATGTCCTTTTCTTTTATTTACTTTAAAACCATATAACTGTTGGTATTTTAATGTCTTTTGAGCTATTTTACTATTATATTCATTATGAACTTTTTTATATTGTTCATTATTACTATAATTGCGAATATCATTTATATAACTTTTTATTATTTTTTCGTGTTTCATATTGTATAAATCCTTTCATAATGATACAATTACTAAATGAAATTTGATAAATTTAAAAATTTATTTTGTACAAATCTTTTATCTATTATTGGTTATATTTATTTAATTTATTATTTATGGATACATTTTTATTACGAACCTTTACTACAACAAGATATTATAAAGAACTCTAATGTTGATATAGAACTTTCTCAAGTATCACATAATATACTCTATTTCAATGCAATAATTGCTTATACAATTTTATCAATTCTTGTACTTATTATACTTAGTGTATTAATACTTATTGAATGTATTTTACGGGAAAAGAATATTATTCCTGAATTGAAAACTCCCAATAATAAAATATATAAAACTTCATTTATAATAGGGTTGCTATTACAACTAACACCTATTTTATATTTGTTTTTAATATTTATCTTTCCAATTGTTAGATATAATCTTATGAACAACTAAATAAACTAACCAAAAAACAACTCCCACCTATCTCGGTGGGAGTATGACTGAAAAAAAATGCGCCAAAACAAAAAGGTATTATATTACTAATTTTTAGCAATAATACAATTACATATATTGAAATAAGAAAAAAAGAGATAAAATTATCTCTTTAATAAAATTAAAAAGTATAACTTTAACTTATTAAAAATTCCTAATTTTTTATATTGATAATAACCATTTTTATATTCAATACTAAATTCATCAAAAACAAATTCAGATAAAGAATTTTTATTATAAAATTTTGATTCTATTTGCATATTATAAAAACTATTTGTTTTAGATTTAATAATTTTTATTCCTTTTTGTGGATAAAAATTTACCATAGATATATTATGATAAATATTATTTTCTTTTTCTAAAATAAATAACTGCACCCCACTATCAGAATAATATGCATCAGAGAACCCAATTACTTCATCAATACCATCATTATTCAAATCGAATAATACAGCATGAGTACACTTATTAAGTGGGAAATTAATATATATGTTATTAAAATTTGGACATTCTTGAATCAAATAATTTTGTAAAATCTTAATCGCTTTAGGATTATCAAAATTATCAAATGATTTTATTGTGTATAAACTATCATATTTTTTTAAAAATATAACCAAGCAAATACATATCAAAATTAAATAAATAATTATTTTTTTCATATAGAGATTTTAATAAATTAATGATTTATTTTCAAGAAATATAACTAGCTTGTTTATACACCTTTAATATCAACTTTGTGTTAATATAAAACTTATGAAACTATATAAAAAAATCATTTTAATAACATTCATTTGTATATCTGTAGGATTCAATATCAAACATATATTTTGGCCGTATGATTTCAAGACACAAGCTGAAATGACAACAGCAGCAGAACAAATATCTAACTTAACAAGTGATGAATTTGATAAAATATGTAATCAAATAATTGAAAATTTCAAAGCAGATGAAAATTTCATCTCTGCATTCAAAGCTGATAAGGAAGCATTTTTAAAATATAGAACAATACAAATAAATACTGTACTGCCAGCATATAATTCAAATGTTACATCATATGGAACTAACTATCCTATATATGCAGGTTCATATAAAGATGAATTAACGATTAACAAAATCAAAGAATATAAAAGAGCAGTTGAAACATATTGTCTATACAATGACGTTTATCAACCTGAAGGTGTATGTAGCGAAGAAACAATAAATAATCTTTTTAAATAAATTTAGAGAAAAAATTTTTAAATTCTTGTTATAATAAAATAATGCTAGATAGATACAGACACAGTATAAGTGGGACTATACAATCAATTACAGGGTATATTTTTAGTATCTGGTATTATAATATACTATCAATTCCAGGTCCTAGAGAAAATTTTATAATTATCCATATTTGGTATGTAATGTTTACGATATTTTTATCGCTAATATACCAAATTGAGAAACATACTAATATTAAAAAATCTAATACTTATAAAAATAATATTTTATACAAAATTATATTTAATATAGGAATATTCCTTACATTATTACTTTTATTATTAACTTTTGTTCCATTTATTAGAGATATTATTCCCCTTTAATTTAAAATATATGTTAATATAAAACTTATGAAACTATATAAAAAAATCATTTTAATAACATTTATCTGTATATCTGTAGGATTCAATATCAAACATATATTTTGGCCGTATGATTTCAAGACACAAGCTGAAATGGTTAATGTTTCAATCAAAACAAGAGATTTTTCAGAGAAACATTTGGATGAAATTTGCGACAAAATAATTGAAAATTTCAAAGCAGACGAAAATTTTGTTTCAATGTTTAAATTAAATTTATACATGTATAAAAAATATCAATTACTACAACGAGATACCGTTCTTCCTGCTAAAAAATATGATGATACTGCATATGGTACAAACTATCCAATATATAGTAATTCATATATAGAAGAATTAAACGAAAACAAAATCAAAGAATATAAAAGAGCAGTTGAAACATATTGTCTATACAATGACGTTTATCAACCTGAAGGTGTATGTAGCGAAGAAACAATCGATAATCTTTTTAAATAACAATTATTTATAAATAATTTCTTCTAAATTTCTACAATCATTTTTAAGACTATTTGTTTTTTCTTTTAATAAATTAATAATTGTGGACATTTTACATTGTTCACAAGTTAGTTCTTCATAAGCAATTTCTGATAGTATTTCAGATAAATCTCTCACCATACGACAGTTCAAATTTAAATCAGCAATTAAACTAATAATTTTATCATTATCCATATCGTCAACCCTATCTCGTTCGCGAAAGCAATAATTTAATTATAATTATAAAATATAAGAATGCAAGAAACTAAAAAACAGATATTAGAATCATTATCTAAAGTAGTAAAAGAATTACGAGGAGAAAAGAGCCAATTTAAGTTTTGTGCTGAAAATAACATCTCAATATCAATAATAAGTACAATTGAAAGAGGTATAAAAGACCCTCAATTAACAACTATATTCAAAATAGCAGAAGCATTTAATATTGCCCCAGAAGAACTCATTTCATTAATTTCTAAAAAGTTACCAAAAAACTTTTCAATAATAGACAAATAATATTTAATCTTTTTTATTTTTTATTTTTTATTAAAAGTCAGTTCATAATTTAAGACATCACAAATAGCAATCAATTCATCAAATCTAAGAGTATTATTTCTCAATTTATTACTTAGACTTGAA
The DNA here is from genome assembly GCA_944324375.1 of Candidatus Gastranaerophilales bacterium. Taxonomy (GTDB): domain Bacteria; phylum Cyanobacteriota; class Vampirovibrionia; order Gastranaerophilales; family Gastranaerophilaceae; genus UMGS1585. The sequence goes on from CALUWB010000076.1 coordinate 6,823, forward strand.
CGAGATAAATTCTTATTTAGTTTTAGAGATATTTGTTTAGCTAAATCAGTAATAGTCATACCTTCTTTAACCAACAAAATTTTTATATATTCTTGTGCTCCCATAATAATCAATTATAACTTTTATCTCGTTAAAGACATAATTATTTGTTTTGTGTCATCATAATCAAACATTCGTTATACTATTATAACGAATGATTAAGAAATATAACTTATAGATAAATATAGGAGAGAAATATGGACATAAATCAATACGCATCAGAACGAATAAGAGAAATAAGATTAGAGAAAAAATTATCCTATGAGGAACTGTCAAAAAAGACACAAATAAGTATTTACAGATTAAAAAGGATAGAAAACAATGAAACAAAAATCACTTTAAAAATATTAGAGTTGCTTTGCAAAGGTTTAGGAATAAGCCCACAAGAATTGTTCAAAGGGATATAAAATTGATGATTAGGGATAAATAGAGGTAGAGAAGAACTTGTTCTGCGAACCGTATAGAGATATTGGGGTAAATAGAATTGCGTCATTACGAGGAACATTTTGTTCCGAAGTAATCTATTTAACTGTTATTAAGTGAGTAAGTTATCAAGTGACCAAGAAGAACAATTTAACCTAAAACCCAGTCATATCACACTCCCCCAGAGAGGGAAATAATTTGCTTAATCACCTAGTCACTTCATCACTACAAAATCAGATTGCTTCGCTTTGCTCGCAATGACAAGGGGTAGGGGTAAATGGGAGGGGTAGGGAAGAACTTGTTCTGCGAACCGTATAGTTGTAGGGTGGGCAAAGCAAATGCGTGCCCACCATTCAATCTATTGGGCTGTGATTAAAGGTAAGCAAAAAAATA
>CALUWB010000077.1 GCA_944324375.1 Candidatus Gastranaerophilales bacterium
ACTTCTTTTATAGTAAATAAATCATTCTTATCATCAGGATTAAACTCAACTAATTGAGCCTCAAAAGGCTTATAACTATTTTCATATCTTTTCAAAATATTAGTAGAATCGATATAACTTGCTCTAAAATTAATATTACTCATACTAATCTTAAAACGAAACATATTTTTTTTTGCTAAAAGAATGACGTAAATATAAATTTACGTCATTTTAAATATATAGATAAGTGATGAGATTAGTCTAATGTATTAATTGGTTTATTTTACTATTAGAGATATTAAATTTATATTTACTTTTATCTCTAATCTACATAACAGCTTAATAATGTATTATTCTTCATCTTTTTCAAAGCACGCAATTCAGTTTGACGAATACATTCTTTGGTTACACCATAAATGTTTCCGATTTCTTCTAATGTTCTGCGTGTAATATCTCCCAATCCGTAGCGCATCTTAACGATTGCTTGTTCTCTATCTTTTAATGTTGAAATCACAATTTCTAAATCTTTTTTAAGATTTTCTGCTTCAACATTCAAAGAAACATCTGCTGTTGTATCTTCTAAAATATCTGCAACGTTAAGTTCTTTCCCATTCTGACACTCCATACTTCCTTCAATTGATATTGTTTTAGAATATGCTGACAAGAATGTATCAAGTTTATCTTCAGAAATATTCATTTTTTCTGCAACATCTTTATTTTTAACTTGGCAGTTATATTTTCTTTCCATTTCAGATTTTATCTTTGAAAATTTAGATAAAGTTTCTTGAATATATACAGGAATCTTCATACTATGAGATTGTTCTGAAATAGCTTTAAACATAGCTTGTTTAATCCACCAAGTTGCATATGTTTGGAATTTATAACCTAATTTCCAATTAAATTTATCAACTGCAACCATTAAACCTAAGTTACCTTCTTGAATCAAATCAATTAATGGTAATGATGACATGTGAATTGCTTTTTTAGCGACAGTAACTACTAATCTTAAGTTTGATTGAATTAATGTTTTTTTAGCTTCTTCATCTCCTGCTTTTGCTTTTCTTGCAACTTCTTTTTCTTCTTCTGCAGACAATTGAGGGAATTTTGATATATCTCTAATATAACGAGATAAATCTGAATCTGAACAAGCTTTTAATACTGAATTTTTTGAAGGATTACTGTTTGATTTGTTAGTTTTCTTCATTTTAATAGGGTAATCTGACATACATAAACTCCTTAATACACTATACACTATCTTTAATATTCGATTTTGGGGTACACTATCCTTTTGAGCAAAATTCTTTATACACAGCCTTTAAAAATTAGCTCTCGATATATACTCAGTATATACTAAAGTATATACATTTGTCAACCTTTTGTTTACAAATGTTTACATTAATCACTAGGAGATTTTAATATTTATAGTATAATAAAATGGTAAGAAATAAAGTAATAGTAAATAGTTTCGGCTATCGAGCAGTCGGAAGAAAGAAGGTAAGGTAAAATGGTACCAGAAACAAAAAGTATGAGCCTAGAAATTGGCGGAAAAACAGTAACGATAGAGACAGGAAAGTATGCTCAATCAACAAATGGTAGTGTAACTGTAAGATGTGGTGACACTATGTTATTTGTTCATGCTGTAGTAAGTAAAGAACCAAGAGTTGGGATAGACTTTTTCCCATTACTAATTGATTACGAAGAAAGAATGTCTGCAATAGGTAGAATACCAGGTGGATATAATCGTTCTGAAGGTAAAGCAAGTGACAAAGCAATTTTAGTATCTAGATTAATTGATAGACCTATCAGACCATTATTTCCTAAAGGATATAGAAATGATATTCAAATTGTAGCTCAATTATTCAGCTACGATCAAGAAAACCAACCTGATACACTAGCAATGCTTGGTGCATCTTGTGCATTAATGTTAACAGGTGCTCCATTTGAAGGCCCTATTGGTGCTGTAAGAGTTTCAAAAGATGAAAATGGTAATTTCATTGCAAATCCAACACACCAACAAGCTAAAAACTCTGATTTGGACATCGTTGTAGCTGGAACCCATGATTCTGTCATCATGGTTGAAGCTGGATGTAACTTTGTTTCAGAAGATGACATTATGTCAGCAGTTGAATTTGCTCAAGAAGAAATCAGAAAACAATGTGATGCACAAGTAGAATTTGCAAAACAATGTGAAGTTGTTAAAGAAGAATTTGTTAATCCATATGATACATCAGAAATTAAACAAATTATTGATGAAACAGCTCACGATATAATTTTTGATGCTTATCACAATTTTGATAGAGAATATAGACAAAACAAATTGGAAGAAGCTAAAAATCTTGTAAAAGAAAAAATTGATGCTCTTCCAGAAGATCACGCAATAAAAACAATGATGGAAGAAACAGGTATTGATTTTGTTGCAGAAGAATTTAAAGCTGCTGAAAAGAAAATCATGAGAGCAATGATTTTAGATGAAAACGTTAGAGCAGACGGAAGAAAACCAACCGAAGTTAGACCTATCTGGTGTGAAGTTGGTGTTATTCCAAGAGCTCACGGTTCAGCAGTATTTACAAGAGGTCAAACTCAAGTATTATCAGTTGCAACTTTAGCAGGTCCTGCTATGAAACAAGAACTTGACGGAGTTGATCCACAAACTGAAAAGACTTATATGCACAAATATATCTTCCCTGGATTCTCTGTTGGAGAAGTAAAACCTTTAAGAGGACCTGGAAGAAGAGAAGTTGGACACGGAAACTTAGCAGAAAGAGCTAACGTTCCTGCATTACCTTCACAAGAAGAATTTGGTTATACAATCAGAGTTACATCTGACGTTTTAGAATCAAATGGTTCAACTTCAATGGCATCAACTTGTGGTTCATCAATGGCATTAATGAATGCAGGTGTTCCTGTAAAATGTATGATTGGTGGTGTTGCAATGGGTATGATTACTGAAGAAGGTAGAGAACCTGTTGTATTAACCGACATTCAAGGGATTGAAGACTTCCTTGGTGATATGGACTTCAAAGTTACAGGTAATGATACAGGTATTACAGCTCTTCAAATGGATATGAAAGCTAAAGGTATTGCTAACGACACATTAAGACGTGCATTACAACAAGCAAAAGAAGGCAGACTTCATATCTTAGGCGAAATGAGAAAAGCAATAACAGAACCTGGTCCAATGTCTCCTTTTGCACCAAGCATATCAACAATGACAATTCCAGCTGAAGATATCGGAATTGTTATCGGACCTGGAGGAAAACAAATTAGAGCAATCATTGATGCCTCAGGAGCAGAAATTGATATTCAAGATAATGGTGTAGTTACTATTACTTCTAACGATCAAGAAGGTGCTGAAATCGCTAAGAAAATGATTAGAGATTTAACTTTCAAACCTGAAGTTGGAATGATTTTAAAAGGTAAAGTTGTAAGAATTATACCTATCGGTGCTTTCGTTGAATTAGGTGGTGGCAAAGATGGTATGGTTCACATTTCACAAATTTGCCAAGAAAGAATTGAAACTATTGAACCTCACGTTAACATTGGCGATGAAGTTATCGTTAAAATTATCAAAATTGATGATAAAGGCAGAGTTAATTTAACAATCAAGGGTGTTTCTGAAGAAGAAAAAGCTCAGTTCAATTCTTAATTAACTAATTAGATATAGTAAAGAGGTGGAATAGATTATTTCACCTCTTTATTTTATAAGGAGAATATTATGGATTTTGTTATTGACAAAGAAAAATGTATACATTGTAGGCAATGTGTTAAAGACTGTGTATCAGGAATTATTGAATTTAATGAAGAAAACCACCCTTATATTACAGATGAAAACCGTTGTATTAAATGCCAACATTGTTTAGCTGTTTGTCCAACTGGGGCATTAAAAATCTTTAATAAAAATCCTGAAGATTCTGAACTTGCTAATAATTTTCCAACAAATGAACAATTATTGAACCTAATTAAATCAAGAAGAAGCTATAGACACTATAAACCTGAAAATATACCTAAAAATTTGATGGATAAATTAAAAAACATGCTAAAGTATCCTCCAACAGGTTGCAATTTTCATAAACTACACTTTTCAATAATTGAAGATATTGAAGTTATGGATAAATTTAGGGATATAACAAACAACAAAATAAAAAAAATATTTTCCTCTAAAAAATTTTCATCGATTATAAACAAATTTTCAAAATATAAAGATGCATTTCTAAATGGAGAAGATGTGATATTTAGAGATTGTCCACATATGATTGTTGTATCATCACCTATTAATGCACCATGTGCACCTGAAGATGCGATTATTAATTTGAGTTATTTTGAACTTTATGCGCAAAGTTTAAATATTGGAACTTTATGGTGTGGGTTCGCAGAAATCTGCTTAAAAGTATTTCCTGATTTATGTGAATATTTAGAAATCCCTGATGGCTACAAACCTATGTATGTAATGTTATTTGGACTTCCGGATATACACTATACAAGAACTGTTCAACCGGAAGAATATCAAATTACAACAATAAATGATAAACCCATAAAAATGAGTTTATTAAAAAAATTTAAAAGATATTTCTGGAATTTCATAAGATAGCAAAAAAAATATTGTTCCTATGTTAAAATAATATGAACAATATTAATTTTACATCAAGAAATAATCCAATTCCTAAGTTTGAAATTAAAACAAACAAAGGAGTCTTAAAAGTTGAAGAAATATCAACCAAAAATAAAAATATTGATAAAGAAACCATTGAAGCAACAGATTTTTTCGTATATAACTTTGCAACAAATACTAAAGATCCTAGTTTTCTTAAATATTTAGATATGCCAAAATCTGAATACAAAAAAAGCATAAAAAGATTTTCAAATTACATGAAAAGTATGTTTAACAATGATGATGGAAATCTGACATATTTAATCGCAAAAGACTCTAAAGGAAAAGTTCAAGCCAGATGTATAACAAAATCATTAGATGATTTTGGAGGTATATCTGATAAAAATACATTATGTATTGATTCTGTTGCAGTAAACAAAGAATATAGAGGGAATAATGTTGGAAGCATTATGGTTAACAAAATAATTGAGCAATCAAAAGATCAATTTAAAGATATATTTCTAGTTGCTGATAACTGCGCTGTTCCAGCATATAAAAAAGGCTGGGAATTAAAAGAATTTAAACCCGAAAATGAAAAACAAGAAAAAGTTTTCAATATAATAAAAGAAGAACGCCCTGACTACCCTGAATATGTAACTTTTATGCATAAATCTATAAATACAGAAAGCTCAAGATGGTGGGAAAGATTCACAAAATTATTAGAGAAAAAATAAGAAACACAAACACCTAAAAGCCAATAATATTTAAACTCTAAACTATACGGTTGATATTATAATTTTTCTACTCAAGATTCAAAAATTAAGTCCGTTTATCATGCTACATCAGACAATTTATGGAGAAGTAATGTCCGAACAGCTTACGATACCGGCAGTTAATAAGGCTGAGGAAGCAGAGAAAGCGTTGGAAAGCGCTCGCCTTGCTCACCAAAGATATCTTATAAAACAGCAAAAAGAAGACATTGATAGAGCAATACTTTTTTATGTTGATGCAATAAAATACAACCCTAGACTTGCAGAGGCATATTATCGTCTTGCTAGTCTTATGTGGGAAAAAGGACAAATTACACTTGAAAGTGCTATTGAACAATGTAAAACAGCAATTACATTAGAGCCTGAAAATGTTAATGCACATATTTATACAGGATATTTCTATTCTCTTGCAAACGATTTTATAAATGCTGAAGAAGAATTTAAGATTGCAATAAATCAACAAAAAATGAACTCAGCAAGACCAAGATTATTTTTATCACAACTTATAAACAAACAAATGCACCTTGAAGGAAAAACGATAGGTGGAATGTTTAAATCTTTTTATTATTTTGTCACAGGGAGCATTTTATTTATGAGCGATTACCCCGCATTAAAAATGATGTATGAATCGATATCTGATAATTTTTCTGTATTTTCATACAAAACAATTGGTGCAACATTAGAAAAAATTCGAATGTTCCCAACTGCATTCAATGCTTACGCATTAGGAATGGAAAAAACTCAGCATGGGGATATTTTCTATAAAAAACTTGGTGATTTGTCATTAGAATGTAATGATGTTGTAGCAAGCCTTGAATATTACAAAAATGCGCTTAAAACAACACCACAAAACAGAGAAGTTTTGATTAAACTTGCTACAATTATGCAAACTTATTTCCCTGATGAAATTGACACAATAATTGATTACTATAACCAATTATTAGAATTTGGAATTGATAATGCAAAAATATATTATGAATTAGGACATTTATATTTAAGACGAAATGACAAAATTAATTCTGTTTCTGCATTCAAACTCGCTCTAAATGAAGATAGTGAAAACCCTTATTATAATAATTCATTAGCTTATGCTCTTGTTCGAGCTGAACTATACGATGATGCTATAGAATATTATCAAAAAGCAATTAAACTAAACCCTGATGCTGGATGGACATCTATTGTATGTCATGCACTTGGAGCACTATATGGAGAAGTAAAAGGTAATTTTGAAGCTGCAGAAGCAACTTTCCAAGCAGGATTAGTATTAGATTCTAATAACTATGATTTATTACTTTCTCTTGGAGATTTATTCATGGCAAAAGGTGACTTAGATAAAGCTATTAGAACCTATTGTGATGGGATTTCGATGAATCCTGATAATTTCCTTGCATATGCCAAAGCTGGACTTGCTCTATGGGAGAAAGATTATATTGAAGAAGCATTAGTATCTTTACATAAAGCCGTAGACTTAAACCCTGATTTTGAAGTTGCTCATAATAACCTAGGTGTAGTATATCTTGATGGAATTGGAGATGCTCAAGAAGCTGTAACTCACTTTTTAAATGCAATTGAAATTAATCCTAATTATACCCTTGCATATTTTAATACGGCTCGAGCGTACCAAGCAATGGAAGAAAAAACAAAATCAGCAGAATATTACCAAATGGCATTAGATTTAAATAAAATTACAAATGAATTAGACGAACGTGATATTTTAGACAGATTACACGGTTTATTTGATTAAGGGGTAAATGGATAAATATAGGGGAAGAACTCTATAAAAAGATTAAGAATTCTCCCAAAGAATATAAAATATTAAAACACTATTTTAAAAATTCTTTTGTTATATATTAATTTTAGAATTATAAGTTTCCTAATCATTACAAGGAGTTGGAATTATTTTACAAGGTTAGTTAACCCCTCGCCTAATAGGAGAGGGGAAGGGGTGAGGTAAAATATCATAAATTAAAACAACTTATTTAACTATAACTTACACCTCACCTTAATCCTCTCCTCAAGGAGAGGAAAAATTTTAAAATTCATTTACCATTTCTTGGGTTAACATCAAATTAAATTCAATGCAATTGAAGGAGCTTGATTTGCTGTTGCTAATAATGATGCGGATGCTTGCTGTAATATTTGAGCTCGGATATAATCTGCTGATACTTTTGCAATATCTGCATCTCGTATTGTTGATAATGA
>CALUWB010000078.1 GCA_944324375.1 Candidatus Gastranaerophilales bacterium
GTGTAAATCCATCACAACAACTTGTAAAAATAGTCCACGATGAATTAATAAATTAGGATGGCCTGAAAGATTTAAAGGTGATAAATCTTTACCTAGCAAATTTATTAATTCATCGTGGACTATTTTTACAAGTTGTTGTGATGGATTTACACCTTGTAAAACATTTTCACCTTCTGCTCTATCTTTTATATTTGATATAAATGATTTTACTACTCGTAAATTAACATCTGCTTCTAATAATGCACGTCTTATTTCTCTTAGTGCATCTTTCATATTTTCTTGTGTTAATTCTTTTTCCCTTGCAGTATTTGCTATTATACTTTGTAATCTGTCTGATAATGATTCAAACATCGTTTTCCCCTAATTAGCTGTCTAGTTTTATATAGTATACTTTATCCCATCTCAAATCTAAATATTTTATATTTTTGTCTAAGAGCTTAACCTGTGGCAACAATGAAGGTAATCTAGTTAAACGCTTTGATGTATCTTCAAAATTAATTTCATCTACAGGACCAAGCCTTAGAAGGACTGATTTTAGTTTAACATAAACATCACCAGGTGTCCTAAAATCTATATATTCTATATCTTCATCACTATAATATTCTATAGTTTTAGCTAATTTTTTTATAAAACTTAGCTTTGGCTTATCCCATTTTCTATAGTCATCATCTTTTGTACAATAGGCAAGAACTTTTACGGTTTTATAATTTGCTCGTAAAGGCATGTATTCATGACCTATTAATTTTCCATCTCTAGTAAAATAAGCAATAGCATCAACATTTTCATTCGGAGCTATTAAAATCATTGGAATACGCTCTTTTATTATTATATCAAGCCTTGCTGGAAACCAAAAACGTCTTATATATACATCCTGTATTGGCTCTAGTTTTAATATGCTTGATTTTATTTCATCTGTTCTTATCAAAAAAATTGCTTTATCATCAATTTCAATTTGACGAATTGCTGCTAATATTTTATATGAAGGAACTATTTTATTATTTGAAATCTTTAATGCTGGACTATTTAGCTTTGACAATGCATCTTGTGGCAAACGCCAACTTTTCATATATATTATATGATAACAAAGATACAATAACCCTACTATTAATAATAATCTCAAAACTATACGAAAAGTTTTAATACGACGTTGAGTATGTCGTATTTTTCTTTTCATTTTAGATTGTTTTAATCTCCTTTTAATATTATGCTTATTTATTTTTTTTATTTCTTCATCAGACATTATTTATTTAATCCTGCACTTTGTAGAGTCATATCTACCAATTCATCATAAGTTATTCCCATTGCAGCAGCTTGCGCAGGTAAATCACTTGTATCTGTCATTCCTGGACTTGTATTTATTTCCAAAATATAAGGAATTTCATCTGTTATTAAGAAATCAACACGGCTAACACCTGAACAACCACAAACTTTGAATGCTTTTATAGCATATTCTTTAACCTTTTTAGTCATTTCATCTGAAATTTCTGCCGGTAATATAAAATCTGTCATCCCTTTTGTATATTTTGCTTCATAATCATACCATTCATTATGTGGACGCAATTCTAAAATTTCGGTTGCAAAAGGCTCGCCATCTTTCTCTAAAACTCCAACGGTTGCACTCACACCTGTCAAATATTCTTCTATCATTATATCTTGATTAAATTGGGCTGCATTAAATATTGCTTTGGTAAGCTCATCTGGATTATTTACTTTAGCCATACCAAAACTAGAACCTTCTGAAACAGGTTTTACCATTAATGGATAATTTAAACCCTTAACTTTATCATAAAGATTGTCTCCTTTTGATACTAATACTGATGTAATCAAAGGTAAGCCTGATGTTGAAAGAACTTTTTTAGTATATTCTTTGTTCATACAAATTGCGCTAGACATTACACCACAACCTGTATAAGGGATTTTTAAAAATTCTAAAACTCCTTGAATACATCCATCTTCGCCATATTTACCATGCAAAGCATTATATGCGTATTCATAACCATTTAATTTTGACGCTATATTCTCATCAACTTCAACTAAATCAACATTAGTATATCCTAGTCTTTTAAGGGCTTCATAACAATTTTTTCCAGAACGTCTTGATATTTCTTGTTCTGATGATAAACCTCCACATAGTACGGCTATTTTTGAATCTTTTTGTACAATTCCTGACATATCTCTTCCTCGTGTTTATTCATATCTCCAATATATCTTATTTCAGGTATTAATTCTATTGTATAAGTATTTTTAACCTTTTTTTGCATTAAAAGCATTAATTCTAATACATCTTCTGATGTTGCTTCTCCTTTGTTTATTATAAAGTTAGCATGTTTTTGCCAAACTGCAACTCGTGAAAAATCATAATCCTTAACTCCGGCTTTATCTAATAATCGACCAGCTGAATCATTTTCTGGATTCTTAAATACACTGCCAGCATTAGGATAAGTTAATGGAGGTTGAATATTTTTTCTAAATTCTAAATTTCTATCCATTAACCCTTTTATAACTTCAGGATTTTCACGTTTTAAATCAAATTCTGCACCTAAAGCAATATATCTACCGGTTTGTAATATTGATTGACGATATCCAAAATTCATTTCTTTATTAGAAAGATATACAATATCGTCTCTTTCTTTGTCATATAAGCACGCTAATGTTAAAGTATCTGATATTGATTGATTATGAGCTCCTGCATTCATAAACAAATTCCCACCTATTGAACCAGGAAAACCAATCATAAATTCAAAACCTGACAATCTATTTTCATGAGCCTTTTGAGATAATAAAGGACCTTTAACACCACAATCTACAAGAACTTTTGTACCTCTGAATTCTATATTACACATTTTTGTTGTGCATATGATTGGACGTCTACAACCTTGTGAAGAAAATAATACATTTGAACAATTACCCAAAATAATTGGGTTATTCAAGCCACGAATTAGTTTTAAAAATTCAGTTTGATTTTTTGGAAAATATATTTTTTCGACCAAACCACCTATTTTAAAACTAGTAAGATTTTTTATCTCATAATTTTCTTTGCATTCTATATTATTCACTCTTTTCCTCACTTGCTTGTTTTAGGCATTTTGCCAAATTAGTAATTGTTCCTGCTCCTAATCCAATAACAATATCATTTTCGTTTAATGTTGGTAAAAGTTTTTCAGCAACTTCTTCGATAGAACCTGACAAATACTCTGCATTAGACATTTCTGTAACAAATCTTTCTGAAGTTATATTCTCAATTTTATCCTCTGATGCAGCATAAACATCAGTAACAATAACTCTATCTGCTGATACTAATGAATTTTTGAAATCATCCCACAAATTCTGTAAACGAGTATATCTATGTGGTTGAAACACTGCAACAACATTTCTATTTGTAAAATTTTTCATTGCTGATAATGTAGCTTTTATTTCGGTTGGGTGATGTGCATAATCATCATAAACTGGAATATTATTTATTGTAGCCATTTTTTGAAATCTTCGCCCCATTCCTGTAAATGTTGCAAAATGTTCTTTTAATTTAGAAACGTCAACTCCAGCCTCATTACAAGCTGCAATTACGGCTAATGCATTATAAACATTATGCTCGCCTGGGAGTATTATTTTAACATCTTTAATTAATAACTTATTATTATGGTACACATCAAATGTAGTGTAACCGTTTGAAAAAACTTTATTTTGGGCAATATATTCTGCTTCATCAAAACCAAATGTAATGAAATCATAGCCTTTTAACTTTAAATTACCTTTATTATCATTATTTATAATAATTTTTGCATCTGAACGCAAATTTGATAATAACTGCTGAAAAGTTTCGATAATTGAATCTAATCCATTTTTATAAAAATCAAGATGGTCTGCTTCTAAGTTATTTATAACAACAATATCGGGTCTATATTTTACTAAAGTCCCATCACTTTCATCCATTTCAGCAACAAAGAAATCACCTTTTGAATCATATTCTGCATTAGTACCAAGTTCAGGAACTATACCACCTACGACAAATGAAGGATTATAACCGGATTTTGATAATAAATATGATGCAAGTCCACTTGTTGTTGTCTTTCCATGGGTTCCTGCAAATCCAATAAACTTCTTTTCAGAACGTGAAATTTCTGCTAACATATCTGAACGATGATATATTTTACACCCAAGCTCCCTTGCACGGACAAGTTCTGGATTATTTACTCTTATTGCAGAACTTATAACAACTATAGAATCCTTTGGTACATTTTCTTTGGAATGGCCTATAAAAATTTTTGCGCCCATTTCTTTTAACTGTTTTGTATACTTACTATCACTTATATCTGAGCCAGAAACCTCATATCCTTGCTGGATTAAATACTTTGCAAGTCCACTCATTCCTACTCCACCTATTGCAATAAAATGATATTTCTTATTCACGGTTAAAACTCCTTTGTTTTAATAAATTATATTACAAAGTATGCTAATATAAAAGTATGTTTGAATTATTATCATTATACCTTGAATTTATTGAGCTAGAAAAAGGATTATCGCTTAATTCTATTGAAGCATACAGGCGTGATATTGAATTTTTCTTAGAATTTAATACAAAAAAAAATAACCTGAATGATATTACAAGACACGATATAAGCGCATATATTAGATATTTAAAAGAAAATAATTACTCAACTTCCTCTATTACAAGAAAAATTTCATCTATAAAATCTTTTTTCAAGTGGGCATGTATCTCTGGATATGCAAATACAAATCCGGCTTTAACAATCGAACTACCTAAAAGACCTAAAATTTTACCTAAAGTTATGACTATTAAAGATATTGAAATGATGCTTGAAAATAATTTAACAAAATTGCAAGCTGTTATTTTAGAGCTTCTATATAGTTGTGGGTTTAGAGTGTCTGAATTAGTTAATCTTAAAATTACTGATATCAACTTACAATCCAAATATATTTTATGTACAGGGAAAGGTAATAAAGAAAGAATTGTTCCTATTGGATCTGTTGCAACTAAGAAGATAAATGAATACTTGAGTGATCGAGAATACTTTATTGCAAAAAATAAATTATCAACTAAAAAATTTCTAATTAACGAAAATGGAAGATTAATTAACAGACAAGATGTATATAACTTAGTACATTCTCAAGGAGAATTAATACACAAAAATATATCTCCTCACACTCTCAGACATAGCTTTGCTACACATTTACTTGAAAATGGAGCAGACTTAAGAGTTGTTCAAGAACTATTAGGACATAGTGATGTTGCAACTACACAACTTTATACACATATTAGTAAAAAACGACTCAAAGAAGTTTACTTCGAAATTAATAAGGATAACGATTAATAAAATAAAAAGGCTGACAGAAGCCAGCCGATTTAATATACATTTACTTAAAACTTACCTAATTCCCATCAATTAGTTTATTAATCTAATAATGCGTCTAATAACTCAGCATTTCTTTGAGCATAAGCTGAAGTTCTAACGCGATTTCTATGAATATATGTTCTCAATGCTTCACGTATTAATTCTGAACGTGAACGATTTTCATTTTCTGCTACGTTATCTATTTCATCTAAAAATCTTTCTGGCATTGATATTAAAACTCTTGACATAATTAAATTCCCTTTATTTTTTGTATAAGATATTACTCTTAGTTCCCGCTTACATATATACAAAGTATTTAAAAAGGAAAAAATTGCTAAAAGTTTATAATCAAAGTTACATTTGTTAACAAATCACAAAAAATCCTTGTTTGTAGTACGATATATAAAGTTAATCACTTTGGGAGGATTTAATGTTTAGTACAGAAATACATTATGAAGTTGTTTCATTCTCTGTTGGAGATACTAAAGCTGGAACTAAAATGGGTAAGCTACAGCTTAAAGACCCGGCAACAGAATCTGTCCTAAATTGTGTCCTTTGGGAAGAAGCGCTTAACAGAATGGATTTAAAACTATTTAGAATAGGGAACTTAGTAAGAATTGTTACAGCCTCTTTCAATGAAAGATTTAATAACTGCTTAATTACTTCTCTTGAACTTATTAAAGAAGCTAAGATGGGGTTATCTGAGCCAGAGAGAGATAATGCTTATAATGAACTTGTAGATTATATTAAATCTATAAATGATGACAAACTTAGAGATTTTATATTAGATTTCTTTGAAAAAAATACAGAAAAAATTAAAGTTTCACCAGCAGCAAAAACTATGCACCATAACTATATTGGTGGACTTTTGGTACATACATTAGAGTGTGTGAAAATTGCTGATGAAAATATCAAAATTTTATTTCAAGAAATAAATCGTGATGAAGCTATTGCAGCTTGTATTCTTCACGATATTGGAAAGATTTTTGAATATACTATTAATATTGAAAATGGTATGATAGATTATGATGAAAATTTCCAAAAAGAATGGATAACCCATTCTCAATTTGGATATTCAATTTGCATGATAAATGGATTTAAACGTGTAGCAAAAATGATTGCTGCCCATCATGGAAGAACTGATTGGGGAGCTATTGTTGACTTAAATGAAAAAGACTTAGAATCTTATGTTTATTTTATACACCATATTGACGATTTATCTGCAAAATATGGTAAAACTAGCGTGACAATGTTATAGCAGAAAGGGAAATATGAAAGTTAGCGTTAAAGTTCCGGCCACATCGGCTAATTTAGGACCAGGATTTGATTGTTTAGGAATTGCATTACCTATTTATAATACTGTTACTATTGATGAAACTGTGCTACCTGGAACTGGTGTTGAAATAAATATCCTTTCTCCAAACGATAATTTTGATGATTTAATAATTGATCATATACCTAGAGATGAAAATAGTATTGTTTATAAGGCTGTAGAACTTTTATATAATTCTATTGGGCAAACCCCATCTGAATTAAAAATAAATATTCAAACAACAATTCCTGTAACAAGAGGTTTAGGAAGTTCTGCAGCAGTAATTGTTGGAGCTTTAATAGCTGCAAACCATCTTTTAGGAGAACCTGCTGATGAATCAGCTTTATTATCTATTGCTACTGAAATAGAAGGACATCCTGATAATGTAACACCTGCTATTGTTGGAGGTTTAGTATTATCTTCTCAAGAGGATGACGGAAGCATTTTATATAGAAAAAGCGTTTGGCCTGATGATTGGGCGTTAACTATATGTATACCGGATGTTGAATTGGCTACAGAAATTTCACGTTCTGTATTGCCTGAAAATGTGCCAATGC
>CALUWB010000079.1 GCA_944324375.1 Candidatus Gastranaerophilales bacterium
TCTAAAGAAACTGCAGATTTAATTAATAATGCTAAATCTCAAGGCAAAAAAATTGTCGCAGTTGGTACAACAACAGTTAGAACTTTAGAATCTGCATATAAGGAGTTTGGGTGTATAAAAGAGTGCAAATCTGCATCTACTTTGTTTATTTATCCTCCTTATGAGTTTAAGGTAATTGACAAGTTAATAACTAATTTCCATTTACCGAAATCAACTCTATTGATGCTTGTATCTGCATTAGCTGGTAAGGATTTTATTTTTGATGCTTATAAAACTGCAATTGAGAATAAATATAGATTCTATAGTTATGGCGATTGTATGTTTATTAAAGGTAAGGTATGCAATTAATTAATAAAAAATACATTTTAGAACTTATAAAATTAGCTTTACCGATATTTATGGGAAATATCGGTATAATTTTGATTAATGCTGGTGATTGTTTTGTTGCAGGACGTTATTCAACAGAAACTTTGGCTGCTGTTAGTATTGCAACATCAATTCACGCAACAATTTCAATGCTAGGAGTTGGGCTTTTGCTCAGCGTATCTCCTCTTTTAGCTAATATTAGAGGGGCTGGGTGTAAAGCTAAAAAGTATTTTTATCCAACCTTAAGATTTTCAATACTTATTGCGTTTTTACTATTATTTATTGCACTAGGCTATATCCCTTTTCTAAAATATTTTGGATATGCGCCTGATTTATTGAATGATGTGAAAATTTATACTTATATCATTGCATTTTCATCATTTGGTATGATTCTTCATGTTGCATTAAAAGAATTTTTACAAGCGTATGAAGTTGTATTTTTACCAAATTTCCTTATGCTTCTGTCAGTTATAATTAATGTTATTTTAAACTTTATATTAGTTTTTGGGCTTTGTGGATTTCCTCAAATGGGAGTTGCTGGACTTGCCGTTGCAAGTTTAGTTGCAAGAACTTTCTCTGGGGTTGGTTTATTAATATTCTGTTTATATAAATTCCACTTTGAAGATTTTTGCGACAAAAAATATTATAAACAAATTTTAAAAGTTGGAGCTCCAATATCAATGGCTATTGTTATAGAGTTTTTATCATTCAATTCCATGGCTATATTAATGGGGCGTATAAATGGGATTTATGCTGCAGCTCAAAATATTATTATGACTCTTGCAAACATGTCTTTTATGTTTCCATTAGCTCTTTCAAATGCAATAGCTGTAAAAGTAGGTTTTGCAAATGGCGCAAAAAATTATAAAGAGTTAGTTTCATATGTTAAAAATGGGGTTGTTATAACAGTGTCATTTATGCTAATTGCAAGTATAATGTATGCGACTTGTTCTCGTTTCTTTGCATCTGTTTTTACAGTTGATGAATCCTTAATTCAAATAATTATTCCTGTAATGTTTGTACTCGCGGCTTTTCAAGTTAGTGATGGGCTACAAGTTTCTATAGGAGGAGTTCTAAAAGGGCTTAAGAGAACAAATATTGTTATGTACTCTAATTTGATTGCGTATTTAATAATTGGTGTTTCTGCCGGATATTACTGTGCATTACATTTTGAACATCACTTATTTGCATTTTGGGTTGCATTTGCATCCTCATCTTTCTTATTAACTTGTATTTTATTGATTTGTTTAAGACGTATTTTGTTTAAACTGAAAAAACAGTATTTAGTATAATAAAAGAGGAAATAGAATAAATCCATTTCCTCTAAAATTTTGATTAAGAATTAAAAGTTAATTACTTAACTAATTCTTTGAATTTTTTACCAGCTGAGAAAGCAGGAACTGTTTTAGCAGCGATTTTTAATTCTGCACCAGTTTGTGGGTTACGACCAGTTCTAGCTGCTCTTTTACGTGCTTCGAAAGTACCGAAACCAACTAAAGTAACTTTTTTACCTTTAGCAACTGTTTTTTCAATAACTTCTAAAGTAGCTGATAAAATATCAGAAGCTGCTTTTTGAGATACGCTAGCTTTTTTTGCAATTTCTTTTACTAATTCTTCTTTGTTCATAAAAGTCTCCTTTTCTACTAACGGTTACGGCTTAAACTCTTATGTTCAAGCGCTTCATTATCCTATTATACACATTTGAATTGATTTTGCAAGCGTTTTAACATATTGAAATATAATTATACTAGGCATGTTAGCCCGATTTTTGTTTTTTATTTATATATTTCCGAATTTATTTTTGCAAAACGTGCTCCAGTATAAAAATATGCAAGAATTTGATAGGCGTTATATCCCATATCTGCAAGGTTTTTAGCCCCATATTGAGTCATGCCAACACCATGCCCTCTTTTTCCTGTCTCATCATCAAAAGATTTTACAGATTGTAAATATGGTATATCATTTCCCCAAGCTTCGAGAGCTGATTTTGTTTGCCCTCCTGCTGAGGCTGAGTACATTGTTGATATAATTTTATTATCATATGTTAAAACTAATCCCTCAGTTTCTTTTACTGCTTGATTGGTTGCTTGTGTTTCTGCAAGTACTCCATTATACACTTGATCTTGTGTGTCGTCTGTTAAATCAAAACCATTTTTAGCATGTTTACCTAAATTTGCTATTGCATAACTTCTTACTGCTATTGCTTGAGCTTTTAATGCTTCCATATTCCAAGATGATGGCATTTCTGCAGGTGTTACACCTCTTACATAATCTTCAATCCCTACATCATTAATGACCGTTAAATCACCTTCATTATTTATAATGTGTATTGTTCCACGATACCACTTTTGTTTTACACAAATGTATGAATTTGAATCAAATGTTCTAATGGTTATTTTATCTGTTTCAATTTTTATCTTATCGCTATCTTCAGTTCTTATTTCTATATGATTACGCTTGCCTTTTACTTCATAAGTAGTAAGTTTGCACAAAGGCATGATTTGTTTGCTTGTGCAAGTATCGACAATTTGACCTTCTGTAGCTATTCCAAAATATGCTTTGCTTTCATTTTGAATTAAGCCTATTTTGATTGCATTGGCAGGCTGTGTAAATATAAATATAAAAAATAGTAGTATTATAAATCTTTTCATAATACATATTATAATTAATAATTTCTAGTTAAAACAGCATTAATTAGATGATTTTTCTGGCATTAATACAGATATAACAGCATTGTTAATATTAAAATATTTAACTGCAGCGTCATGTAAATCATTAATCTTAATATCGTTTAAGATATTTAAATAATCTTCAACAAGTGCTAAATTATTGCATACTGTCATATAATAACCTATTGTTTCTCCAATTTCAGAAACAGTTTCTGCATTATATGCAAATCTTGATTGAATTTTTTTCTTAGCTTTTTTAAATTCATCTTCAGTAATATCATTTTTAATTTTTTCTATTTCTTGTTTTACAAGTTCAATAGCTTCTTCTTTCTTTTCAGGTATGAAGTTTCCTTGTATAAAGAAATTCCCACCATCTTTAAAGAGATAATGTTCTGCATCAATCATGTTAAATATTGGTGTTGGCTGTTTTTCAATTAAATTATGATAAAGTCTTGAACTAGAGCCTTCTCCTAATATTATTGATAACATATCTAAAAGAATATTATCTTTGATATTATTAGCAGGTGTTCCTAAGTAACCAAACATCAAGAAAGCTGAATTAATACAAGCTGTATTTTCAAGATATTTTGTTTCTTGTGTTGGTGTATCAATTTCATAATTGTTATTTATGTGTTCAGGTCTACCATTGAAATCAAAAAGTTTTTCAATACGTTCCAAAACATCTTTACTATCAAAATCTCCAACAACAATAGTTGTCATGTTATTTGGAGAATAGAATGTTTTGTAATAGTTCATTATTTCTTCTTGTGGAACTTGAGAAATAATTTGTGGTGTTCCAATAACATCTCTTTTATATGGGTGTTTAGTGTACATTGCTCTATTAGCAGCATTATATACTTTTGTCCAAGGTTGATCTTCTCTCATTCTGATTTCTTCAATAACAACATGGCGTTCTCTTTTATCTGTCACTGTTTTATCTTCAAAATTAAATGGAGCGCCAATTTCTTCCGGAGGAAGTACAGGATCTATCATCATATCAGCATGGAGTTCAAGTGCTAAGTAGAAATCTTTGTTATTTTCACCTTTTGGTAAAGTTACATAGTAGAAAGTGTAATCTTTCCACGTTGCAGCATTAACTATAGCACCTTTTGATTCTAAAATTCTATCAAATTCACCTGCTTTATGTTTATGTGTCCCTTTAAACATTAAGTGTTCAAGGAAATGTGAGATACCATTATCTTTATCAGTTTCATTTATTGAACCTGTTCTAACCCAAGTACTTATATTAACTAAGCCACCTTCTTTGTGAGCTAGAACAATTTTATGTCCATTTTCTCTTTCATAAATTTCTACATCTTTTGTTAAAAACGGATATTTTACTAAACTTTTTTTCATAATGTACCTCTTATCTTTAAAATATTATAACTTAAAATAATCGTTTAGGATACTTATTTACATATTGAATAAAAAGTGAAATAATATAATCTGTTCACACAAAAATCCAAGGAGTGTTTTATGGGTTTATTTATAGAAGACGTTAATGCAAGACAAATATTAGATTCAAGAGGTTATCCAACAGTAGAAGTTGATGTAAGACTATCAAGTGGAGTTGTAGGTAGAGCTGCCGTTCCATCAGGAGCTTCAACAGGTGTTTATGAGGCATTAGAACTTAGAGATGGTAACCAATTTGATTTTATGGGGAAAGGAGTTTCAAAAGCTGTTGATAATGTAAATATTATTTTAGCCCCTGAAATGATTGGAGAAAACCCTGCAAATCAACAAGATTTAGATGCATTAATGTTGACATTAGATGGAACTGATAATAAATCCAGATTAGGCGCAAATGCTATATTAGGGGTTTCTTTAGCAATAGCAAGAGCTGCTGCTCAAGGCTATCATATGCCATTGTATAGATATTTAGGTGGGATTGAAGCTAGAGTTTTACCAACTCCAATGATGAATATTCTAAATGGTGGTGTTCATGCTGATAATGCGCTTGATTTCCAAGAGTTTATGATATCTCCTGTCGGGGCAAAAAACTTTAAACAAGCCGTAAAAATGGGAGCAGAAGTATTCCATACTTTAAAAAATATTTTAAAAGAAAAAGGTTTATGTACTTCAGTTGGTGATGAAGGTGGTTTTGCTCCTAATATTTCATCAAATGAAGAAGCATTGGATTTGATTATAGAATCAATAAAGCAAGCTGGTTATACAACGGATGATGTAAAAATATGTTTGGATGTTGCATCATCTGAATTTTTTGAAGATAAAAAATATAATCTAATAGGTATGAACAAGTCTTTTACTAGAGAAGAAATGGTTGATTATTTAGAATCTCTAGTAAATAAATACCCAATTATCTCAATAGAAGATGGAGTTGCTGAAGATGATTGGAAAGGTTGGAAACTTTTAACGGAAAGATTAGGCTCTAAGTGTCAGTTAGTTGGTGATGATTTATTTGTAACTAATACAAAAAGAATTGCAGAAGGTATTGAGAAAAATGTAGCTAATTCTGTATTAATCAAATTAAATCAAATAGGGACATTAACAGAAACGATGGCTGCAATAGATATGGCTAAAAAAGCAGGTTATACAACAATAATATCTCATCGTTCAGGAGAAACAGAAGATACATTCATTGCTGATTTAGCTGTAGCAACAAATTGTGGATTAATTAAAACAGGTTCTCTTTCAAGAAGTGATAGATTAGCTAAATATAATGAACTTTTAAGAATTGAAGAAGAACTAGGGAATGCAGCAATATATAACGGTATAAAATCGTTTAGCTTTTATAATGAACGTGTTTGACAATAGAATTCTTTTATAATATTCTTAAATTACGGGTTACTATGTGTAATCCAAGTAGTGTTAGATAGGTTAATCGTTTTAGAAAACCTTAAATGGTTACGATTCCTCAAAAAGAAAGGATACTAAAATGTACGCAATAGTCGAAACTGGTGGCAAACAATATCAAGTAGAAGAAGGTCGTTACGTTGACGTTGAATTATTAGAAGGTCAAGCTGATTCTTCTGTTGTTTTTGATAAAGTTGTTATGATTGTAAACGGCAAAAAATCAAAAGTAGGTCAACCTTATGTAGCAAATGCTAAAGCAGAAGGTACAATTGTAAAACACGGTAAAGCTAAAAAAGTTATCGTTTACAAACAAAGACCTAAAAAAGGCTATAGACTAAAACGTGGTCATAGACAAGAATTTACAAGAGTAATGATTAACAAAATCAGAACAACTGCTTCTAAAAAAGCTTCAGAAGCTGAATCTACAGAAGCATAAGGTATTAGAAAATAATTACAAAGGAGAATAAACAATGGCACATAAGAAAGGTATGGGATCTACCCGTAACGGTCGTGATTCGGAAGCTAAACGTTTAGGCGTTAAAAAATTCGGTGGTGAAATGGTTAAAGCTGGTAACATCATTGTTAGACAACGTGGTACAAAAGTTCACCCTGGTAACAATGTAGGTATCGGTTCAGATGATACATTATTTGCTTTAATTGATGGTCAAGTTAAATTTGAACCACACAGACGTGATAAAAAACAAGTTAGTGTTTACGCTGTATAATCACAAGTAAATATTTATAAAAGGGAAGGACTTAAAAATATTAAGTCCTTCCCTTTTTGTTTTACGTAAAAAAAAGACTACCATCGGTAGTCATATTTTGATTATAGGGAATTAATTTATAGGGAAAATTATAGGAATTTATAGGAAATATAGGGAAATCTTTTATCTAAATTTTATTATTTATTTTATACATTATTTTTAGCTCCTGTGAAATCATATATTTCTACGTCGCTAACGTCTAGTTTTAACTGTATGCTTTACCTTAGTAATTTTCTTATCTCAAATATTCACCAAGGTTTATTCAATCATATTTACCCCTAGCCGTTGAATGTTTTGAATGAAGTTTCGATATTCTTACTTAATACTTTGTTAACAGCTTCCATTT
>CALUWB010000080.1 GCA_944324375.1 Candidatus Gastranaerophilales bacterium
ACAAGCGTACAAAAGAGTAGTTGCACCATTTAGTGGCGTAATTAGCAAATACAACATTGATGCAGGAGCAAATGTTGTTGCAGGAGGAAGTACTACAAGCACAAGCCTATTCGAAATCCAACAAATTGATAAATTCAGAGCAACAATTTTTGTACCTCAAAACTATGTTAGATTTATTCATAATAATCAAGCCGTAGATGTATTTATTCCTGAAAACCCTCAACAAAAAATTAGAGGTTACATATCTCAAATCTCAGGGAAATTAGATAATGTTTCTCGTTCAATGGAAGTAGCTCTTGTTATTCCAAATGATGAAAATTCCGGATTATATAGTGGATTATACGTTAAAACAATTATAAATATAAACGATTCTCAAAAAATACTAACAGTTAATCCTGCTTGTATTACAACATTAACAACTCCTGATCAATATGTAGTTGAAGTTAGACCAGATTCTACAATTCATTTTATAAAAGTTAAACAGGGTAGAGACCTAGGTGACAAAATTGAAATTCTAGAAGGATTAAAAGGTGATGAAAAACTTATCACTAATATCAAAGATGATTTCAAAGAAGGACAAAAAGTCAAATTTAAATAGCAAATTATTATTTGTTTAAGTATTATTATAATATGCCACCATTAAAACCAATAAAAATAACAGATAGAATTTTATACAATAAAGATAACCATTACAATATGGCATCTATTGGTATGGGGAAAACTCTAGGAAAAATTAAGCTCATAGATAAAAAAGATACCTTATATATTGCAAACTTGAAAAGTTATTACCCTGAAAATAAAGAACTTAGAGTAGGTACATCATTAATAAACTTTGCAAAAAAACTAAGCAAAAAAATGGGGCATAAAGGCAAATTAAATGTATTTGCCTATAATACAGAATTAGGTGGTAAACAACCTCATAAATTCTATAGAAAACAAGGATTTACAACAAATAATAAACATTTAGATGATATTCTTGATTTTTGCATTGAATGTAATATTGACATTCCTCCTAGCATGCACCAAGGAACCAATATGGATTTTAAAGGATAAAATTATTTCCCTAGCATATCAGCTAAACGTTTTGCTCGTATAATATTTCTTGCAGTATTGCTAGTATTCTTATTTTTTATATGACGCCTTCTATTCCTATAATAATTATAATCATTATAGTTATTACCATACGAATATGTATTATCACCCCAAGAATTTACTCCATATTGTCCGGGCCATGGATTGAATGCCATATTCGCAAAAGCTTCTGTTGTATTAAAAATTACTGTTAATATTAAAATGTATAATGATATTTTTTTCATACATAAATTCTTATCTAAAAATTAAAAATAAAATCCGACAACCATATATTACCTACATAGCGAATGTTTTATTTATATGAATTATAGAGAATATCAGTATGAAAAAATTAATTGCTTTATTATGTTTAATATGTATGGGCACAAGTGGATTTGCTGAAACTTGCTACGATAACCAGCAACCACCTTGTGAAGAAGTTCAAAGATATGAACATACTTTTTACGAAAAAGGCGCAACTTCTAATCAAGTTGCTATAACTAATTTAAGAAATATTGTATGTAAAGGAAATGCACTAAAAGTTGCATTCAATTGTAAATTCAAATCAGAATGTGCAAAAGCAGGAGATACAATTAATTTTACTCTACCTGATGCTTTATATACAGAAGAAGGAACTCTGTTAATTCCTGCCTGCTCTACTGTTGTTGCAGATGTTATAAGAATAGAAAAACAAAGATTTCCAAACAAAAATGCAAGAGTTTATCTAAACTTCAAATGTATCGTTTTCCCTGATAACACAACAGTTTGCATAAGTGGAAAACCTCTCACAAAAGATGGCAGCCTAAAAGAAGGACCTTGGATGACAACAGGAAAACTTGCGTTGTATACAATCGGACTAGGCTGTGTTGGCGCAGGCGCTGGTACAGGATTCGCATTTATACCAAATCCTGCAAAACTTGGTGTTGGATTTGCTATCGGTATTCCTGTTGGTTGTACTGTAGGTCTTATTACAGGACTTTTAACTCCAGGGTTAAAATACCATGCTAAAAAAGGTGAAAATATTAAAGTAATATTATGTGAACCTATGTCACTTCCTAAAATATGTAAGTAATTAAAAAGAAAAGACAAACAAATCTTTAATATCAACATCAAGAGCATTAGCAATAGATATTATCGTTTTTAAAGATGGGTTCGTTTCTGCTCTCTCAATCTGTCCAATAAAATTAAAATTTAGATTAGCTTTTTCAGCTAATGCTATTTGAGATATATTTTTCATCTTTCTTAAACAACGTATTTTTAAACCCAAACGTTCTGGAATATTTATATTATCAACCATAATAATATAATAATTTATTGACAATATAAAAACTAATCATTATAATATAGTAAATATTTACCCTTGGTAAATATTTAAGGAACATTAAGGTACTACAGGAAGCCTGGTACCTTTAGCTTGTAAGCTAAGCATGGGCTTATAACCGAATCAACAGCTCTATGGTTATAAGTCTATTGCTTAATTATAAACCACTAGACAAATATACAAAACATATTATAATTAATCTATGAAAAAGATTTTGTTTGTTTTAGTGTTCTTATTAACTGCAAATATTACCCTTGCAGACACGTTGATTTTTGCTCAAATTACAGATGTTCATATCCCTGCAAAAACTAATCAACCTATCTTAAGAAGGGATTTATCAAAAGCAGAAGAAAATTTAAGATGTGCTATTCGAAAAATTAATAACGATGATTCTATTCAATATGTATTTTTTACAGGAGATTCTGTTGATAGATCATACGAAGAATTATATACAAAATTTTTCAATATAGTAAATAACTTAAACAAACCATACTATATCGCACTAGGAAATCATGATGTTAATTCTCCATATGGAATGAACAAAAAAGAAACCTTAAAACTTATACACGAACTATCAAGATATCATCAATATTATCCTAATTATTATATTGAATTAAACAATGATTTTATTGCAATAATGCTTGATGGAACAAATGACTATGTTATAGATTCAAGAGGATATTTTAATAAAGAAACTCTTCAATGGTTAGAAAATGTACTTGAAGAGAATCAAGACAAAAAAGTTTTAATATTCCAACATTTTCCAATAGTTGAGCCATCTAAAGAATCAATATATGAATACCTTCACAAAATCAGAAACAAAAGAGCGTTATTAAAAGTAATAAAAAAATACAATAATGTAAAACTAATTGCATCAGGACATTATCATAGAAAAGGTGAATTTGAAAAATATGGAATCAAGCATTTTTCAACACCTGCATTATTTTTCACTCCTTCATACTATAGAGTAATAAAAATTGACTACGAACCAAGTGGGGATATCAATTGCATTGAAACCAAATTAATTAAAAACAATTAATCATCATGTTCTTTATGGAACAAGTGCCACTTGAAACTTGGATAAGTCTTACTTATCTCATCCCACTTTATCAATAATTCATACCCTTGAACTTTTTTCATTCTATCTTTTTCCCAAGATTTTATGAAATCAACACAGGCATGATCTATATAATGAAGTCTTTCGGTACACAAAGTAATATTTTTATCCTTTGGTAAATGTTCCAAAGCGTCTATTAATGTCGGAAGTTGTAAAAAGGTTATATTTCCGTGCAACTTTGCAACTACTCTGTTTTCAGACTCTATATACTCAGTATCAATATCAACCTTTAAAACTTTATATGCACTTTTTATAAATGCACAGATAAACCCAATCAAAATACCTTCAAATAAATTAGTGAACAATATTGAAACAAGTGTAATTAAATATATAGCAAATTCACCTTTACTCAATTTTAATAAATGTTTTGCTGCATCTATATCAACTAACTTATAACCTGTATAAACTAATATTGCAGCCAAAGAAGAAATCGGAATATAATTTAATACAAAAGGAAATACTGATACAAATAATAATAACCAAGCTCCGTGCAAAACAGCCGACAATCTAGTTTGAGCATTAGCATTAATATTCGCAGCACTTCTTACAATTACACCTGTAATAGGCAATCCACCTACAAATCCTGATAATGAATTCCCAATACCCTGTGCAATAATTTCTTTGTCATAATCAGTTTTTGAACGTTCGCACATTTTATCTATAGCTGCAGAAGTCAATAATGTTTCTGCACTTGCAATAAAAGTTATAACAAGAGCATTAAAAATAACTGTTGGATTTAATATATGAGAAAACTCTGATAATTTAATAAAATTAATTCCACTCCAAAAATTATCCCCAACTTGTAAATAAGTAATATCTAAATATGCCGCATTAGCAACTATTGATGCTGTTATTACACCAACTAAAGCCGATGGAATTACTTTTAATTTTTTATATGGCAATAAATTCCACAACAATATCATTGATATTGTTAATATACCGATTGTACAGGCATGATGGTGCTGAGAGCCATCTAAAGGTAAAACCGAATTATATATTACACTCAATAAATCTTTTATATTACTAATAAAATTATTCTGAGGTGAACTATCTAACATAATATGGAACTGGGATAAAAATATTGAAATACCAATCCCTGCAAGCATACCCTGAATAATTGCAGGGGATATTGCCCTAAACCACTTTCCAAAAGATAAAACACCAAAAAGAATTTGAATAAGCCCTACCAAAAATATTATTAAAAATAACTTCTCTACCCCCTGAGTTTGAATAATATCAACAATTATTAATATTAAACCAGCAGCAGGACCTGAAACTTGAAGCGAGTTTCCTGAAAATAAACCAACAACAATACCACCTATGATTCCTGAAACAATCCCACTATATATCGGTAATCCACAAGCTATCGAAATCCCAATAGCCAATGGAAGTGCTATCAAAAATACTATTATTGATGCTAAAAAATCTTTTTTTATTATATTCAACATACCTGTATCCTTTATTAGTTCAATCTTTACTGCATATTAACATATTTAGTGTAATTTTTACAATTAAGAAATGTAACAGATTTTAGGGTAATCCTAAAGTTTTATAAAAAAATACCGATATACACACCAAGGGAAAAATTCATTATCACAAAGAATTAAAAGAAGGGTGTGTATCAATATGAAAAGAACAATCATTGCTTTATTAAGCGTGCTATTTTTTGCTGTTTCACCAGCATTTGCATCATATAATCTTAAACATTTCTCAGCAGATGAAAAAATCTTAGCAGCATTAACAGTATTAAATAATAATGGTGGCGAAGAAGTTCTTGATAATCTTGCAGAAAACGGTGTTAAGATAATATTCTATGATTTAACAATGATGGATTTTAATTACTCCAAAGATTATGCAATCGCATCTGTTGGAACATTAGGAGAAAGATATATTCTAATCAATTCCAGGTACCAAAACTCTCCAAAAGAAGCTTTAGCTTGTCTAATCGCTCACGAAAGTTTCCACAAATTAAAAAGGGCAACATTTGCAGAAGAAGTTAAATGTACACAAGTTGAAGCTCGTTACTGGCACAAATTAAAAAATCAAGTAACTAACACTACAACCAATGAATTGACAAACCGTTTAAATAAACTTGAAGCATTATACTTAGCATCAACACCTAATAATGATAGAATAGCTGATTCAATAATTCACAACCAATTCTACAGAGCTCAATTAGCTATTAAATAATTAACATTTTACAAAAACTGATTTAGGTTTCTTACAAATTGGACATACATAATCATCAGGCTCTTTAGTTATATCTCCTTCATAAATATAATTACAAATTGTACATCTATAACATAATTCAGAATTTACTTTTTCTTCTACATAAGTCGGAGCAGTCTTAGGACTGCTTCCTTTTTTAACTTTATGATAATAAGCATAAGTCATTGGAGTATCACCTTGCAAAATATCACCATCAATTATTCGCCCTAAAAATATCGTATGTGTTTCTGTTTCCATTTTATCAATTATTTCACATACTATATAACCAATTGCATCTTTCAGTATAGCAACATCATCTGTTATTTCATATTCTATTTTTTCAAATTTATCAACCGTTTTACCTGTTTCAAAACCAAATACGAGAATTATATCATCATTTACATGTTCTCCAAGAATTGATATAGCAAATTTCCCGCATTTTTCCATACATTGGTGAGTATAATTTTGATGATTAATACTAACAGCAATAGTGTCATACGAAACTTGCATAATACTATTTGCAATACAACCTGTTGGTTTACTATCGTTCATCGTTGAAACAACATAAACACCGTAAGACAAATCTTTAAGAACTTCATTATTCATATAACACCTCGCTTGATGTTATTATAATAAATTTTTATACATACATCAATAAGATATATGTACATTAAATTTAGCCTCAAAATTCTAATATTCCACATATATGTAGATTATTTTATAAATTTTAAAAAATATGTTAAATAAACATATAGGAGAAATATCATGGAAATTAGAAACATAATAAAATATATTTTATTATGTAAAAATACTACACTTACACAATTAGCAAATTATCTAACAATTGCAACTAATAAAAAATATAATGTGGACTTATTATCTAAAAAACTTATAAGAAAAAGCTTACGAGCAGAAGAATTCAAACTTATTCTTGAAATATTAGGGTATGAAATTAAAGTTGTAAAAAAAGAAGAAGAAAAGTAAAGTTTGTAAAAAAATGTTATTGCGTCATTACGAGGAACATTTTGTTCCGAAGTAATCTTATGTATTGGGGTTTTTATTTTCAGACTTCTTAGTGACTTATTTACCTGTTTACTTAATCACCATCAAAAAGATTGCTTCACTTCGTTGCAATGACGGGTATAACTTATTCACTTAGTCACTTAATCACTTTGTCACTTGTTCACCGTAGAATAGATTGCTTCGC
>CALUWB010000081.1 GCA_944324375.1 Candidatus Gastranaerophilales bacterium
TGTCTCAACTTTTGGCTTAACTGCCTGTTGAGGTTTTGGTTGTACCACTGGTTTTGTCTCAACTTTTGGCTTAACTGTCTGTTGAGATTTTGGCTGTACTACCGGTTTTGTCTCAACTTTTGGCTTAACTGTCTGTTGCACTGAAGATTGAATAGTTGGTTTTATATCTTTTTTTATAACAATAGTCGAATTCATTAAATTTTGAGCAGCTGTAGCTGATATTTTTATTGGTTTAGTTGCTGTAATTATTATTTTAGTATAACCTTTACAACCACCTGCAACATATGGTTGAGTCTTTATTGAAATCCCATTAACACTATCAGAAACTGAATCTAATACAGGCTTAACATTAATAGAATTTTGGGTTTCAGGTAACAATATTACATAAGTATTGTTAGGTTTTTCATTTACAAAAATTTTTTCTGGATAAGGTTTTGACGTAATCACTTTAACTTGAATACAGCCAGAATTATCCTTATTCAACTTTAAGTTTACAACACTATTTTTAAACTCATCACCCAATACAGGATTTAAAGTTACTAATGCTGCACATAATATTAATGCTCTTTTTACAAACCTATACTTCATTCCTAAACTATTTTAACACAATCGAAAGAAATATGTATAATTGTAAAGATTATTTGAAGTGATGAAATCAAGTAAAAATTAAAAAGTTTATATAAGAGTAAGAGATAAATAAGAGAGCAAAATAAGTTGCAAAATTAATCCATTTGGATTTATCTCAAAAAACAGAGTAATAACATAAAAAAGAAAGGAGTCAGTTTTTGAAAGTTACATTAAAAAGAAAAGATGTAATAAATATCAAAATCAGTCATAGATATTTTGATACTTGTTAATAAAAAACTGATTTTTAGGCTACACAAGACTGAGGAGAACAACGTTTAAATAAAAAAGTAAAAGATTAAATCTTTGGGAGTGCAAAATGAGTACAATTTCACAATATACATTTACAAATGCATTTAATACAGATAAATTAACACAAAGACAAGTTCAAGAAATGGGTATTCAAAGCTATACAATCCAAGCCGCAGATACTGATGGAAATGGAGAATTAAGTTTTGAAGAAATCATTGCAAATACAACACTTTGTGACGAAATAATGGCATATATTGCATCAACAAACTCAACTACTCAACAAGCAGCTCCTAAAGAAGTACAACAAGCACCTCAAGAAGAACCAAGCATTTCTTATGAGGCATAATAAAAATTAATATATATTTAAAGTAAGACGTATCAATATGGTACGTCTTACTTTTTTATTGTATAATTCCTTTATGGGTATTTACTTTTTTTATGGGGATGAAGATTATCTAATCGATGAAGAACTGAAAAAGTACAGAGGTAAACTCGATTCTAGTTTTTCAGCAATGAATTATACTGTATATGATAACCCCAATTACCCCGATTTTATAGCAGTTTTAAGAACACAGCCTATGATGTTCGGAAAACTTATGGTTGTTATTAATTGTGACAAAATACTATCTACAAGTTATGAAGATAACCAAATTAAAGAAATAGCTAATGCTCTTGAAGATAATACTGATAATTTAGATATCTTCTTTGTAGCAAAATACCCAAGAAATGAAGGTAAAAAACCGGATTCAAGAAAAAAGATTTTCAAAACAATTTCAAAATACAACTCAAAAGAATTTCCGACAATAAAAACCTACAAAACAGCAGAACTAACAGCTTGGATAAATAAAGAAGCAAAAAAACATAAAATAACCATAGATAATAATGCAATAGAAATTATGATTGAACAAATAGGAAACAACCTAAGAGAATTCGCAATAGAAATAGAAAAACTGTCATTATTAGCATATCCAGAAACCAAAATTACAACTAAAATGGTTAATCAAATCTGTATCTCAAACCAAGACCTATTTAATTTTACAGATTACATAATGAAAGGAGAAAAAGGAAAAGCTTTAACAGAACTTAAAAGACTCCTTGATAAAAAGCACCCACTTGAAATTCTAGCAGCAACGCAAACAATGCTTAGAAAATGGATTTTGATTAAATTAAAATCATCAACTATACCACCATCAGAAATATCGAAATTAGTAGGTCAACATGAATTTGTAGTAAAACAAACCATACAAAAACTTAAGAACACTCAACTGAAAGATTTAGTACACTTGAAAGAAACTCTTACAGAGGCAGAATATAAAATTAAATCAGGCCAATCAATAGATATTATATCGGAGGTTGAAAATGCTATTATCAGATAAATATCCATTTTTAACAAATTACTTCGAAAAAGCTATAAATAACAAACTTAACAACAAAGGAATACCTATTGCACATAGTTTATTATTTTGGGGGCGAGATTTAGAATCTCAATATACAATAGCAAAGGAAATTGCAAGACTACTTAATTGTAAAGGGAATCATTCTGATAATTGCCAATGTCTTAACTGTCGTTGGATCAGAGAAGATCAACATCCTGCTGTATTAACAATATCAAGATTAGACAACAAACCTACAGATGATGACACAAAAACAGTAATATCTATCAAACAATCCGAAATGATTAAAAATTCACTTATGACATCATCAGAATTCTATCGAGTTTTTATTTTTTGTGATAAAGATGATGACGGAAATATAAAAGGATTAAATCCATTAAACTTCCAAGAAGAAACTGCAAATTCAATGCTAAAAATAATTGAAGAACCAAATGACAGAATTATGTTTATATTCTTAACTTCTAATAAAGAAGATATTATATCAACAATAATATCTCGTTCGCAATGCTTTAATATTTCAGGCGGAGAAAGAGATAACTTCGACTTTGATTTAATTAAAAACCATTATGAAAACTACTGGGATTTTGACAGAAAAGATACATTTGATATTGCACAAAATTTATTTGAATTGTCTAAAGAAACAACACCTACTAAACTTCTTGAACAAATACAAAACTATATGCTTGCAACTTTAAAAACAAATCCTAATAATACAATGTTCATTGAACATATCAAAGAAGTTGAAACAGCAAAAAAACAAATTGAACTTGGGATGAACACTCAAAACGTATTTGAAAATCTGTGCCTTAAATTAATTAAATAAAATTATCAAACTCTTTAATTTTTTTTAAAAAGTATCCTAATCTATCCTTATCATTCAAGTACCAATACCCAACTAAAGCTTCAAAAGCAGTAGATTGTCGATATTCAGCCTGATTATTACGTCTTCCTACAGGAATAGATGCATTTCTTGCTCTCCTTGCTAAATCTTGTTCATCTTCTGTTAATTCATCATTAATAGAGTTTAACAATTCAGCTTGATAACTCGCCCTAACTCTATCTGTTGTATAATTATGAACCAATTTTATATTTGGAGATTTAAAAACTGTATATTCTCTTACAAATAACTCCCAAACAGCATCTCCTATATGTGCATAATGTCTTAATGAAATATCTTCCATTAACCTACCAACTCTCTATACATATTTAAATACTGCTCAGAACTTTTCTTCCAACTAAAATCTGAATTCATCGCAGATTTTCTCATAGCATTAAATGTATATTTATCTTTATACACACCTATTGCACAATTAATTGCTTCTTTCATATCCCAACCATCATAACGCCAGAACTTAAAACCTGTTGAATCATCTAATGGATAACCAACAACAGTATTATCTAAACCTCCTGTCGCCCTTACTATTGGTAATGAACCATATCTCATTGCGATTAATTGGCTCAATCCACAAGGTTCAAACTTTGATGGCATTAAGAAGAAATCACTTCCTGCATATATCTGATTTGCTAAATCACCTTTGTAACCAACATAAGTCCTGATATTTGGGGTATTATTTGATAACCATATGAACAAGTTTTCGTATGGAGAATCCCCTGAACCCAAGAAAATAAAGTCTGCAGGTAAATTCCTTAAATCATTTTCAACTTGTCTTATTAAGTCAATTCCTTTTTGTGGAACTAGTCTTGAAATTAAAGCTATTAAAGGTCTATCAGGGTTATATTCTAAACCAAAATACTCCAAGATTTTTTTCTTATTTTCTTCTTTACCAGATAAAGAATTCACATCATAATTTTTAAATAAATTCTTATCAGTTTTTGGATTAAATACCTTGTAATCAATACCATTTAAAATACCAACAATTTTATCAGTTTTACCTCGCAAAGTATAATCCATTCCTTCCCCAAATTCACCTGTTAAAATTTCTTCAGCATATCTTGGAGATACTACAACAATTCTATCTGAATAATTTATTGCACCCTTCATCCAATTAACCTTGCCATAATGTTCACAACCCCACTGATTAAAAACAATATCCTTTCTCATATTCGAAAAATCTAAAACGCTTTCAAACCACTCACCTTGATATGCTAGATTATGAATTTCAAATACATTCTTTGTTTTTGACCAAAATTCATCAAATTTATAATTAGCTTTAATATATAAAGGAATCATTGCAGTATGCCAATCATTTGAATGTATTATATCAGCTCTAAAATTCAACTGTTTTGCATATTCTAATGTTGCAAGAGAAAACGCAATGTATCTTTCATGTTCATATTCAGGATCCATCCATCTTGGATAAACTTCATGAAAACAAGAAAAATACCAATCATTTTGAACAAAAAATACATTTATATTTGTATCTGGAAGCTTACACATATGAAGTTTGAACTTATGTGGATAACAACCAAAAGTAATCCACATTTCTGAATTTTCAAGCTCTTTAATACCATACTTGGCCTTATCAATACAACCATGTAAAGGAGTAAATATTGCAATCTCTGCATCTTTCTCTAAATATTTAGGCAAACTACCCACTACATCAGATAGGCCACCTGCCTTTGAAAATGGAGCAACCTCAGCAGCTGCAAATAAAATTTTCATGCTTTTCTCCTTTAACTAACTAATTTGTATTATCAACAACATTTTTTTCAGATAATTGTTCGTTGGATTTTTCAGGAACTGAAGAATCTGATGAGGCATCTGATTCTTCTGAAGAACTAGCTTCAGCTTCTAACTGCTTAGCCTCATTAGCCTTCTCTTCTATCTTTCTCTTATACTCCATAATATAATCATCATAATCTAAAAGCATATTTTGCAAATATTCAAAATTATATTGTTTACAAGCATAATTTATTTTATACAAAATTGGTTCAATATCTGTATCATACAAACTTTGTGAAATTATTGTATTAATTTGTAAAATATATGATAATATTGCCATAAATTTAACATCAGGTAAAGTTCTTGCAATTGTAATAATATTATCACCAATTAATTTCGATGTTACATCGAACTTATGTAAATCGTAATTTAAATTTGCCATAAAATAATTAGCTAAAACTAACAAAAAGCCCATACCTGATTTCTGAGCAACTGATAATACATCACTATAAATTACCTTAGCCTTTAAATCCGAACCTAATTTTTGATAACAATATGCTATTAATAAATCACTTAAAAGACTCCAGAAAGGTTCTTTATATGTCCTTGCTAATAATTTCACATTATATATATTCTGTGCAAATTGATTATAATCTCCATCAAATTTTTTAAATGAAGAAATGAAACTAGATATAATTTGAGATGTACTATCTAGTTCTGATAGATTTTCACTATATTCAAATTCTTCATTATGCAATAATTTTTGTAATTGTAAAATTGCATTTTTACCAGGAACATCTTGACCAAACATATAATTTATTCGATCAAAAAACTTCTCTAATGTTTTATCGCAAACTATAACTCTTGATAAAGCACCATAAACAAGAATTGTCATAAAATAATTAACAAATGCATCTTTTGAAACATTACTTTGACCTAATTGAATAAATAATTCCTGATTAATTGAACCTATAATTTTATCCAAAACCTCTATACACTGCTGATACTTTCCAGCATTAAATAATATCTTTACATTAATACAAGAATAAAAGAAATATTTAGATTGAATATTGGTATTTCCTTCCGTCAATGCTGGATTTAACATTCTTATTAATACGTGATGCAAACTTTGTTGTGCTAATATATAGTTCTCACCCATCAATGCAGAATCTAACATTAATGATGATGTATTCATAATCATTAAATCATCTTTTTTTCTCATACAACTATCAAAAATAACTTTTGATATTGCATAAATTTTATGAGATGGATATTTATTTAAATATTTTCCAAGAGTATTATATATATCATTTTTAGCTTCTTTTAACTCAGGTAACAAGCTCTTTGGTGGTATGTTACTTACCAAATTAAGAAAACGCTTACAATTCCTTAAATAAGCATTAAAATCTCCATGGGTTATTGCATATTTCGATAACTCATAAATTGTTGGTAATGATTCTGTTATTAATCCTAATGATTTAATAACATCAATAGTTTTTGCGTGTAACTTTTCAAAAATATTTGTTGTTATTAACTTTTTCAAATCGTCAGATAAAAATTCTTTTATACATTTTTGTAATATTCTATAATTTTCAATCTCTATAATAAAATCTTTAGCAGAAATAAGTTTCTTTTCCCTTAATGCACTCAATGCTTCATTTAACTTTTCAATACCTAAATCATTTAATATACCAATAATCATATTATTACCAAGATATGTTGCATAAGCCAAAACGAAACAAGCATTTTCTTCTAAGGATTCAAATCGCTTAATCAATAACTGTTCTAAATTAGTCGGAAATATAATTGTTTTTTCTGAATTAATAATCAATTTACCTTCATGCTCTAAAAATACATTCATATCTTTTAAATATTGAATAGCATGTTCAAAATACAATGTACCACCTTGGTATAAATCTTTTATTTTTTCAAGAAGCTTTATAACTTCAACAATTTCTAATACAAAAAAAGA
>CALUWB010000082.1 GCA_944324375.1 Candidatus Gastranaerophilales bacterium
TAACTTTTGTTGAATTTCTTTACTCACTTAAATTGATTATTCCTTTTCCTTGATACACTTCACTATGAGTGTTTACGGCAAAGAATCAAAAAATCTTTAGGGTTTGTTAAGAAAAATTAAGAAATTAAATATTTAAATAAATTATTATATGGAGTTGAGACATTATATTTTTGACCAAGCCGAATTATTGCTCCAGCAAAAGCATCTATTTCTGTTGGTTTTTCATTTTCTATGTCTTGAAACATTGATGTTTTTCCATATGGTGCCATATGTCTAAATGTATTTATTGCATTTTTAGCTAAAATTTCTGGATTATTTACTCCCTCATATTTTGCAATTTCGATTACTTCATATAATATTTTCCATAATAAATCTTCAATATATGGCAGATCATTCATTCCTCCAAATGTTTTTCTTGTAACTGCACTTAATTGATTTGCTATTATATTTAACATAAATTTTTGCCACATAGAAGATTTTATATCTTCAGCTATTTCATAATTTATTTTATTTGTATCAAAAAACGCTTGTAATTCAAAATCTTTAGCCATTACAATTTTATTTACATCATCATGAATAATATTTCTATCTTTTCTTATAATACTATTGCATATAAGATAAGATGGAATAACTATAGCATCATTGTATTTACCCCTTATAATATCTTCGCTTGAAATTCCATTTATTAAAGAAATTATTTTAGTATTGTTATTTATAAATCCAGTCAATTCATCTAAAACTTGTGACAAATTATAAAATTTTACACTAATAATTATTAAATCCATTGGATAACAATTTTGAGGTGTTATGTAATTAAAATTATAAGTTTTATTATTAATAACTGTAGGATTATTTTTATAATATTCAAGTCTTTTATTATCAACTAGAATATTAACATTTGGAATTTTAGAAGCATAAACAGCTCCAACACCACCTAATCCTGCTATTAAAACATTTTTAATCATCTAATAACTCATTATACAAATCTATAGTATTAATACAAATTTTTAAATTTCTATCAACTAAACTTTTAATAGTCAACTTATAACATGCTAGCAAAGCTTTATTTAATCCTTTATCTTCCTCTAAACAAGGAGAAATAAAATCAATCATTTCCTTTGGCCTGGTTCTTTCTTCAATTTTATCAGCAATAAAAATAACTTTTTCGAAATCAGTCATATTATTATGACCAATAGTATGCCATCTGATTGCTGATAAAATTTCTTTATCATTTATATTAAATTCTTTTTTGGCAACATATGTTCCTGCTGGCGCATGAAAAGTTTTAGGATTTATTTTTTCACAAGATTCCACAGAACAATATTTATCCATTATTTCAATTAATTCTTCTTTTGATAAACATTTTGCACAATCATGAACCAAACCAGCCAGTTCTGCTTTTTCTGCATCTAAACCAAATTTTATAGCCAATTCTTTTGCTTTTTCTGCAACACCTAATGAATGTTCAAATCTTTCTTCATTCAAGTTTTCTTTTAACCAAGTTATAATTTTATTTTTATTCATACAAGCCATTTTCTTTTATATACTCTACTACTCTCGGAATTTCTAACATTTCAACAGATTTTTTATTATTAATATTATCTCTTACTTCTGTAGATGATACATCAATATAATCCATAGGTGCAAATTCAAAATCGTATCCCATATCTTTAAATTTATCAAAATCAGATTCTTTAAAATTATTGCAACGAGGAAAAACAATAAAATGTAAGTGTTCTTTCAATTTATCAGTCTCATACCAAGTATCAATTTTTTCAAATGCATCTGTGCCTATTAGAAAATTAATTTTACCTGATATTTTATAAATATTCTTTAGCTCTAATATCGTTAAATATGTATAAGAACAACCTTCTCTTTTATATTCAATATCACTAATATCAAAATACTCATTATCTTCGACAGCTAATTTAACCATATTAAATCTATGTTTAGCTAAATTTTTATCAACTTCTTTATGGGGTGGTAAATACGCAGGAATAAATAAAATTTTATCAAACTTATAAAAATCAAGTGCAAATTCTGCTACTTTTAAATGAACCTTATGTATGGGATTAAAAGTTCCTTGAAATACACAAAGTTTCATTATTGTTCTTCTCCTAACTGAATATTTACCTCTTTTAACTCTTTTTTTACAGTATCAAATGAATAAGTTAATGACGAATTATTTTGTATTGCAATTTCTAAAGCCTTTTTATATTTTTCTAAATCTCCTTGGTACTTAAATATTTGAGCATAATTGTAATACAAATCTCCATTTTGAGGATTTAATTCCATTGCTTGTTTTATCATATCTGTTGCTTCCAGATATCGTTCCTGCTTAATGTATATCTTATTAAGTATTTTATAAGCATCAATATCCCTAGGGTTGAATTGTATTGTATTTTTCAAATAAAAAATGGCATTTTCAACTTCGCCAATTTCATAAGCAATTGACGCCATATTAAAATGAGCCCAACTATAGTCAGGAGATATTGATAAAACCTTCCCAAACTTTTCTATAGCTAAATCCAATAACCCCTCTTCTTTAAAAATATTTCCCATGTAAAAATGAGCAAATATATCATTATCATTTAATTCTATTGTTCGTTGAAAATATTCAAGTGCCTCATCATATTTTTTTTGTTTAAAATAACACAAACCTAAATTAAAATAAGAATTAGAATCATTTACTTCTAATTCTATAACTTGTTTTAATAAAGGAATTGCGTCATCATATTTTTCCATTTCAATATATGTCAAAGCTAGATTATAAAAAAAATCTGGTTCAGGAGAAAGTTCTATTGCTCTTAAATAAGTCTTTTCAGCTTTATCAAATTTTTTTAATTTTTCATAAGCAATACCAAGATTGTAAAAAAGTTCTGCATTATCAGGAAAAGTCCGAACTAAATATATGAGATTTTTCTTTGCTTCTTCATTAAAACCATTATCAAGTAATAAGATAGACAAAGTTCTTCTTGCTTGAAAATTATATGGGTCATCTCTTAATATCGATTGTAACTCTTCAATACTTTCTTCCATAATTTTATAATATCAAATGCGCAAAAGGTTCGCAACTTTATTGCACAATATTATATTGATATGATAAAATTAGGCAAAAGAGGGTAAAAATATGACACAAGTAACATTAATCAAAGGGGACGGAATAGGCCCTGAAATTTCAGAAGCTGTAGTTGATATTATAGAAGCAGCAGGTGCTAAAATTGAATGGGATATTCAAACTGCAGGTGCCGATATAGCAGAGGTTGAAGGAACTCCTTTACCTCAAAGAGTTATTGATTCTATCAAAAGGAATAAAGTTGCTCTTAAGGCTCCTATTACAACTCCTATTGGAAAAGGGTTCCGTTCTGTTAATGTTCAACTTAGAAAAGAATTAGATTTATATGCAAATTTAAGACCTTGTAAAAATATTCCAACAGTTAAAACAAAATTTGATAATGTTGATATTATAGTTGTAAGAGAA
This sequence comes from Candidatus Gastranaerophilales bacterium, assembly GCA_944324375.1. GTDB lineage: Bacteria > Cyanobacteriota > Vampirovibrionia > Gastranaerophilales > Gastranaerophilaceae > UMGS1585. Next base: position 3,482 of record CALUWB010000082.1, read on the forward strand.
AATACAGAAGATTTATATGCAGGGATTGAAGAAAAACCAGATGAAAATACTGCAAAGAGTATAAAAATTATTACAAGAGATGCATCAATAAGAATTGCTGAATTTGCATTTGATTATGCTGTAAAAAATAATCGTAAAGAAGTATGTGTTGTAACCAAAGCTAATATTTGTAAACTTTCTGATGGACTATTTTTAGATTGTGCAAGAGAAGTTGCAAAAAAATATCCACAGATTAATTTTAGAGAAATACTTGTTGACAATTGCTGTATGCAATTGGTACAAAAGCCTGAACAATTTGATGTACTATTATTACCTAATTTATATGGTGATATTGTTTCAGATTTAACTGCTGGTTTAATTGGAGGTTTAGGTGTTGCTCAAAGTGCAAATATAGGACTTCAAGCATCAGTATTTGAAGCAGTACATGGTTCAGCTCCAGATATTAAAGGGCAAGATAAAGCAAATCCAATGGCACTGTTACTATCTGCTTGTGAAATGCTTAATTTTATTGGTGAAAATAATGCTGCTGAAAAAATCAAAAAAGCGCTATATAAAACATTAGAATCAGGTATCAAAACAGCTGATTTAGGTGGAACGGCTAAATGTTCTGAATTTACAAATCAAATTATTAAAAATTTAGGAGGTATAAATGGCTAATACAGTTGCATTCGATCCTGGATATGGTCCTCATCTAGCTAGCTTTATACATTCCATTGAATATATGTATTCTGAAATTAATAAATTCAAAAATCTTGGTCAAAAACGTTTTAAATTTAAAACATTTTATCCTCAAATTCTTGCAATGATAGGACAAAATACAGCTTTCTATTTAGGTTGCATGCTATGGGCAACTTATGTTGTATCTCAAAAAGATGCCGAATTAACAGGAAACCATTGTTTAGGACTTGAATATAAAGAAGATATTGAACTTCAAGAAATTAACTATGTATCAGAATTTGTTAAATGGTTTGGAAAAGATACAAAATATTATCTCAATTTAGGCTATGAATATCCTAAAGAATATCAAGAAATTCTTGATATATACAAAGAATTTGCAAAAATAAATGAAGGTTTTGTAAATGCAAAAACTTCAAATGATATTAAATTACCTAAACAACTAAAAACTCCTAACGAAAAAGATATCAAAAAAATATTTGAAACAATAACTAAAGAAGTTGTAACAACAGGTAATTTTAATAAACTTTTTGAATTAAAAGACTTAATTATTTAGCCAAATTAATTGCAGCTGCAGTATCTGAAATACTTCTACCATTTAAATTTGGTAGTGTAAAATGGTATCCTGCAACACCTGGTTTAAAGAAATCGACAAATGAGGATTCTCCGGAATCTATAAAACTCATATTGTTATCATTAATTCTAAAGTTTCCTGTATTTACATCATTATAATAAATACCAACGTCATTAAGACCTTTTAATGATGTTTTATTTAATTCTAAAATATCATTAATTTCGTTTTTATTTGGAGCAACACCTTCTGTTAATTCATATAGTGAAGAATTAGTTTTGTAATCAAAAAATACTAATTTAGGACCTTTATTCGATTCATTTAATTCTAAATATCTGTCAATTTGTGCGTTAATGAATGTAGAGTCTGATTTCATAGAAATATCATCTTTTAAATTTTGATTACTTAATTCAGGTTGAAATTTCATAATATATTTTTTATCACCAATTTCAACTTTTCTTATTGCTTTCCCTGACAGTCCGCCTCCAATATATTCTCCAAACTTCATACCGCCAGATTCAAAACCTGCATTTGAATTAGATAATGCTTGATAAAAAATATTTCTATATCCATCAACTCCACCTGTAATTTCTTTAGGTGGTTGACCAATTGTGAAATCATCTCCAAATTTATCTTTTAATTTCCATATATTCCAATTAGGAGATGTTTTTATCAAATCATCTGGATGATTGGCGTCATTATAAAGTTTTTTTGTGTGTTTATAATACGCTTCTTGATAACCATTTGGACGTAACATCCAATCCATTAACTCTTTATCTCCACCTATTTTTTTATTTAAAATACGGACATTTTCTTTGCTTTTTCTTGGATTTGAAATAACCTCTTTTATAAATTTTTTACTCATTTTTTCGTCAGAAGTTATTCTAAACATTAATTGTTTAAAATTCTTAGGCTGCATTTTTATATTCTTAAGTGTTTCCATATATGAACTTGCATTTTGGATTTGTTGAAAAGCTTTATCTACAGAAATACCACGACCTTTCGATGCAATATAAATTCCTCCAACGGCCATTGCACTTAAACTTGTGCCTAAAATAATCTTTGTTCCCACAGACATTGAGTTTGTCAAAACTTTATTGTTATTTTTTGTGTTGTTTTTTGTATAAGAAGAACTATTCATAGAAATAGCAGTAACTTGTGGCATATTCTACCTCCTGAATGTTAAAAACGTATAAAAAATAAATTTGCTATAATATTTACAAGTTATAGTTAATTTACTATTCTAATATAGATTTTATTTCACCATATTAATTCCATGTTTCTTATATAAGTTTATTTTATATGTTTCTGAGGATAAATAATATTTTTGTTCTTGTTTTAGAATATTATATTCCAGTAAAATCCAGGTCCAATATATTGATTGTAATGCAAGATTACACAACATATTCTTTTTTTTGCTTTCTCCCAATGGTTTGTGTTTCATGAATTCTGGACTTGTTATTCCTGTAAATAAAGCACTCAAAGAAAATATTGCCAACATATTTGTGTAGCCTTTTTTGCCATAATAAACAAGGTTATCCATTCTTTTTGATGTTGAATTAACTTTGACTGGTTCTTGAGTCTGTCGTAAACGGTTATATTCATTGATTGTTTTTCTTGTTGGCATATATAAAAACATTACACATCTCCATTTAAAATATTTCGTTCTTTATCAAATTTATCTTAAGCAGACTCCTTTATTACAAGTCTTATAGTATTAATTCTATTTGAAAAATATTTAAATGGAAGTACATCTTTTTTCTTTTCCTGTAAAAATATTTTCAATTTGAGAATTACTATATGCATTAGTCGGTTTCACATGTTCAAACTATTCTGTAAGTTTAATTATTTCATTTTCATTAAGAGGACAATTTCTATCTGAATAATGTTTGATAATTTCTTTTGTATTATTTTTATCAACAACCCTTAATGGAATTTTTATCTCACCATATTAATTCCATGTTTCTTATATAAGTTTATTTTATATGTTTCTGAGGATAAATAATATTTTTGTTCTTGT
>CALUWB010000083.1 GCA_944324375.1 Candidatus Gastranaerophilales bacterium
AAGATATAATTAAATTTATGAAAAAGATAAAAGATAGAATATCAAATTTTTATAATAAACTCATCAAGACCAAAGAAAAAATTTGGTCGCATTGTTTAGCATTAACAGGATGGGCACTTTTTATAGATTATATAATATTTATTATTAACCAACAAAAAGATTTTTATTTATTTGAAATTGATATTTTCTTTATTTGTTATTTTATTACAATAACTTTATTAATATTTATGTTTTTTGAAGGAATATTTCTCAAAAAATTTAAAATTAAATGTAACTTTTTTATCAAAAATAGGTATTATAATATTTTTTGGTTAATTGGAATTATAATTGAAATATTTATTATAATACCTATTTTTTTTATATTAATTTATCAAACAGTTTTTATTTAACATCATCAACAGGAATTCTTACAGGAAAAATTATTAGGTAATTATGTAATCTCCCTGTTTCTTGTTGATAATAAGCATTATTATTAGCAAATGTCGTTTTTAATGATGTACCATCAAAATATTTTAAACGTTTAAAATCATAATAATCAATTAATGAACCACATATATATCCATCAACTATACGCACATTATATAAAGTTACATTACCCAATGTTAAATGAGCATCCTGAGTTCTATCAAAAGATATATTAAAAGATTTATTTTTAAATTCTCCATTTTTGATTTTTTCATAATTTTTTTTTATTGCTGTTTTAAATTCTGGAGAATTATATACAGTTTTAACTAATCTTGAATCTTGTTGAGGAATAACAATATCTGTATAATCATTTAAAAGTGGAATGCCCAATTTATCTTTAATAAAATATTTAATACTTGAATCTTCAATATCTTTAAACTTTATATATGAGTTTTCTTTATCAAATTGTTTTTGATTTTCAAAATCCAATGATAGCTTATAATACTTATGATAAGTTGTAGGGTGGGCAAAGCAAATGCGTGCCCACCATTCAATTTATTGGGATGTAATTAAAGGTAAGCAAAAAAATAACCCCACATATTTTTATAAAATAAAGTAAAATATATTAATTGATATTAGATAAAAATAAGATATAATTAAATTTATGAAAAAGATAAAAGATAGAATATCAAATTTTTATAATAAACTCATCAAGACCAAAGAACATATTTGGTCGCATTGTTTAGCATTAACTGGATGGGGAATTTTATTTTTTATAATTTTAATCAAAATCATTAGCAGTACTAATAACAATTTTTTATTTAAAAATTTGTCATATATTATGTTTACTAGTATTATAATATCAATAATTATTTTAATATTTATTATAATAAAAATTTGTTTTCCACATTTTAAAATAAAACAGAAAATAATACTTACAAATTCAATATACCATTTATTTTGGTTATTTGGATTTATAATATTAGTTGTTTTTTCAATATTAATAATATTACATCCTTTATACGCAACACTAATTCACATATTTACAATATCTATGCACTAATAAAAATAATTAATAGAGATATAATCACTATGATTAAATTAAAAGAAAACTTTAACAATTTTTATAAAAAGCTCTTATTAATAAAGAGTCATATTTGGGCACATTGTCTATCTTTACTTGGTTGGCTATTTATTTTTAATTGCATAAGTTTTGCATTAGACACAAAAAAAGATATTTTTTTATACCAAATTGGAACTAATTTTATATCATATACTTTATTTATGATATTTATAAATTTCACAATCGTAGAATTATTTTTTCTAAAAAGATTTAAAATTAAATTGGAGTTTCTTACAAAAAATAGGTATTATAATATTTTTTGGTTGATAGGAATTACAACTGGTATATTTATTATAATACCTATTTTTATCATATTAGCTTGTTTACATTTTATTATTTAAATTTATCAATTGGAATTCTAACAGGAAAAATTATTAGATAATTATGTAATCTCCCTGTTTCTTGTTGAAAATATGCGTTATTATTTGCAATTAAAGTTATTAAAGATTTATAATAATTCGATTTATATTTTTCAGTTAATGAGAAATTATAATAATCAATTAATGTTCCACATATATATCCATCAACAATACGCATATTATATAAAGTTACATTACCTAATGTTAAATGAGCATCCTGAGTTCTATCAAAAGATATATTAAAAGATTTATTTTTAAATTCTCCTTTTTTGATTTTTTCATAATGTGTTTTTATTGCAGTTTCAAATTCCGGGGAATTATATACCGTTTTAACTAATCTTGAATCTTGTTGAGGAATAACTACATCTGTATAATTATCTACATATGGAATATCCAACTTTTTTAAATTATCTTTAATATATAGTTTAACTTCATCACTTTGTATATCTTTGAATTTTATATATGAATTTTCTTTATTATATTGTTTTTGATTTTCATAATCTAATGATAATTTATAATATTTATGATATGCTTCAGGATAATTATTAGACAACTCTTGTCTTTTTTGTAAATCGCCTAAAAATAAATTATAGAAATATTCATCAGCTAAAGATTTACTTAATCTTTGAATAGTTAAATCTTTTTTCTCTAAAAAATTATTTTCTGTAACCCCAGCTGCAGCACCTGTCATAACACCATCTTTTGATTTAGATGTAGATTGAGAAGATGTAGAGTTATCACTATTTTCATGTTTTGCACCACAGGTTCTCCAATAAGAATCTATTTTAGTACCGTCTTCTCTAGTATAGCCTGATACACGATAAGTACCAGCACATTGATTTTTCTGAGTCATAAATGACCTCCTTTCAATTATTAATAACGACTTAAGGGGTAGGGGTAAATATTGGGGGAATAGGTAAATTAAGAGAGGTAAATTATGAGGGGAAAGGCATTTCAAAAAATACCTCTTTTTATACATTTATCATCCTTTACACTTCCCTACCACTCCCATTTACCCCTACCACTTGTCATTGCGAGCAAAGCGAAGCAATCTGATTTTTTAGTGATTAAGTGACTAGGTGATTAAGTAATTTATTTCCCTCTCTGGGGGAGTGTGATATGACTGGGTTTTATGGTAAATTGTTCTTCTTGGTCACTTGATAACTTAGTCACTTCATCACAGTTAAATAGATTACTTCGGAACAAAATATTCCTCGTAATGACGCCCCCAATATTTCTATACGGTTCACAGAACAAGTTCTGACTCACCTGCCTCTACTTCGAATGATACTCAATCATTCTTGTAGAGTTCTTCCCTACTGTTCCCAAATAAGAGGTAAGATTGTATTTTGTTCATATTTAGGAATAGCATTAGCGGCATTTTTTTTAGGGGTTTTTGAGCATTTTTCATAAAGATCAGGATGTTCATTTATCAACAATTCAACTTCTGATTTTGGAAGATTAAAAACATTATTAGTTATGATATTTCTAACTTTCATACTCACTCCTTATTTAACAAAAAAAGGAATGGGGCATAAAGCCCCAATTCCTTAGTGTACAGCAACAGATTTTGCAGCAGCAAAAATATTTCCGGTAAACCCAGTTTTGAAATCAAGGTTCATAGATCCATCTTTGTTTTCAAATCTTGAAGGGTCTTGGATTTGAAAGACGTTCAAAGAGTTTTGGTCTACATTAACCTCAAGATCGCCAAGTTTAGCATTAGGGTAGTTATCTCCTGCTTTAAAAGTAACAGAAGAAGCAGAAGAAGCAGTATTTTCAACACATATAACCAATGAGTTATTTTTATTATCGAAAGCTTTTTCGATAGTAATCCCATTAGCTTGTGTAACTGTTTTTTTAGTAACTTTTGCATTAGCAACAGATTGTGAATCATCCATTTCAGGATATTGCACAGCAATAATATCTCTAGCCATAAAAATTCCTTTCAAAATAATGTATAACACAAATTTTTTCGAGCATAAGCCCGAATCAAAGATTCGGGCAATTACGCGCGTTTAGATAAGGAGAGAGGTGCAGAAATTTTAGCAGTACCTAAGAAATCAGCACGAGGAGCGCCTACACCATACAAACCATATCCTTTATAACGGGTATTAAAACTATTTTCAGGTGTATAGAATTGAGTGCTTAAATCAGAAGAAACACCACCTGCAAGAGTTTTACCCTTGATACCAAATAACGGATAGAACACACCATCTTCAGGTTGAGCTATGTTGTTAGAAACAAGGATTTCCCAACCACAAAGATGACCAACATATCCTTTAGCTAATTTTTCGTGACCTGATTCAACGTATTTAAGATCATCAAGTTTTCCTAAATAGAATTGAAATTCAGGAGGCACGATACAAACCATGTTGCCGTCAATCCAATTTGTATGACCTTTTCCATCACCTTTTTTGAACAATGCTTGCATATAAGCAAGGATTTCTTTAGCATAATCAGCATCAAGAGTAATAGCTTTGCCGGCATCATCAAGGTAATGAGCAGCACGAGTATAAAGATTTGCATAAGCAGCATCAACACCAGCTGCAAACTGTTTGATAGCGTCATCAGTATAATCTTTAGCAAGGTCAACTTGTTTGTTCCCATCGATTGCATCTTGGATTCTTTTTTCTTCGATAGCAGTTAATTCGAAGTGGAACGCCTTACCACGATTAATTTTAACTTTAGTAGTAGAAGTTGTAGCGATTTCAGGAGCAGTTAATTCTCCACCGTCATAATCAAACATAGTAACAGAACCAGGCATGATTACATCAACTTCATCACCTTTTTTGATAGAATCTTTAAAATCAGTATGAGCAAGTTTACCAATAACTAATTCATCATAAAGATACTTTTTGAATGCATTATTGAATGCAGAAATAACGATTTGTTTAACAGACATAATAATCCTTTCATAAACTTATGTACAGACAAAGAATCCGACAACAAGGGCAAACCTATGTAAATAAAAACTGTTATCGGACATGCCGGCAGTTTTTTTATTTGATAGGTAAGTTATCCACAGTCAGATTTTGAAAACCTCAAATTATAAAGAAACAAGGAGTTAATAAAAAAGAGGTTTTCGATTTATATATAACGAGCAACCACTTCATCAATTTTTTCTGGAGACAAGCCATCAAGTTTAGGCAGAGTTTTTGACGAAGTTTTTGCAGGGGAATCAGAAAATTGCATAGAAGATTTAGCATTTTCGGTTTCAGATTTAGCAGATTTAGCTTTTTCATATAGCGAAATCCTAGATTTAACATAATTATCTACAAGAGAAACAAATTTATCGGTATCGAGTTTTGTTCCAAGAGCAAGGAATGCTTCTTTGTAGAGATTAGAGAATTCAGGGTTTTTGAAATAATCATCATTATCATATTTAGGAACATTTTTTTCAAAATATTCTTTAGCCTCTTGATAATTTTGATTATTTTCATTAATTTTTTTCTGAACCTCATCAAAGATTTGGGCTTTTTTTCTTAGTTCGCCAATTTCTTTTGATTGTTGACCTTGTAAAGCTTCCATATTCTTATAAGCATTGGATAAATCTTCAACAGATTTAAACTTGCCCATAATAAGATTAGAATCATTTTGATTAGTTTCATTTTGATTAATTTCTTGAGAGACATCATTATTAGATGTTTCGTTAGATTGTTGTAACTCTTCCATAAAAATCTCCTTAACTAAAGTACAAACGATATAAAAAATTAGATATAAGTAACTTGACCACCACTCCTTTCTAAAAGAAACACGGTTCTTTTAATGAGAACCGTGATAATACATACAATTTCCGTTTTGTATAACTTATTAAACATATAAAAATAAAACTTTATTAACAGGGGTAAATGGGGGGGGTAAATGAAGGGGTAAATGGAATTGCGTCATTACGAGGAACATTTTGTTCCGAAGTAATCTTATACACATAAGAATTTTATTTTCTGATTTCTTAGTCACT
>CALUWB010000084.1 GCA_944324375.1 Candidatus Gastranaerophilales bacterium
TATATTTATTTACATCAAGAAATTTAATGTTAGCAACAAAATGGTTAATTAATAACAATTTAGATAAATTTTTTAAAGATGTTACAAATATAAAATTACCATCATTCCTTTATATAGATGATAGGACAATTTGTTTTGAAGGTGATTATAATAAGTTATTATATGAAATTGAAAATTTCAAAGTATATTGGAAATCATAAATCATAAATATAATAATTACTTTATATATGAAATAATATATCTTTTACCCCTACCCCTACCCGTAAAAAAAAGAGCCTTTGGGGCTCTGAAAATTTTCTGTGAAGTGTAGTGTGTGTAGAAAGAAACTTTACGTTTTCTCTAGTCCTCGTTCCCGATTGTTTCGGGCTTTCCTCGTGTTCGTTTCTTCTTTTTATACTCTGTATTTATATAAAGTTTTTTTAGAAATAATAATTGACTATTTTGTATATACTTTTTAGATATTTGTTACATTTCTTAATATTTTTAAAATAGTACATATTAAAAAAAGTTTTTGTTTGTATTATAATTTGTATGTTTGTTTAATACACAAAAGGGGGAAAGAATAAATGGAAAGTTTATTAGCGTTAGCTCACACGCATGCTATGGCTATTTCAGCTTGGATTTTAATCCTTGCATACGTGTTTATAGCTACAGAAAAAATCCCTAAAGTTACAGTTGCCTTAGTTGGTGGTTCTATAACTTTGTTATTGGGATTATTAAGCCAAAACAAAACATTGGCTGCCGGTGGATTAGATCCACATTATTTTATTAATTATGTTGATTTTAACGTAATCTTCTTATTAGTATCAATGATGATTATTGTTAATATTGCAACAAAGAGTGGGATGTTTAATTGGTTAGCAAATGAAATGCTTAAGGCAACAAAAGGTCATCCAAAATTAATTTTATTCTCATTAGCAATATTTACAGCAGTTGTTTCAGCATTCTTAGATAACGTAACAACTGTTATTTTAATTATGCCTGTAACATTTGTAATTGCAGAAAAATTGGATATCAATCCTATTCCATTCTTGATTACAGAATTTGTAGCATCAAATATCGGTGGTACAGCAACATTAATTGGTGATCCACCAAATATTATTATTGGTAGTGCTGCTGGATTCTCATTCATGGATTTCGTAAATGAATTGACAGGTATTGTTGCAGTTATATTATTAGTGGTAACAGGTTTAATGTTATTTATTTACAGAAAACAAATGGTTGCAACACCGGAAAGAATGGCAGAAATTGCAAAATTAGATAACTCAAATACAATAACAGATAAAAATTTAATGATTCGTTCATTAATCGTTTTATTCTTAGTAATTTTAGGATTTGTAACACACGATATTACACATATTCAAACTTGTGTATGTGCAATGGCTGGTGCAAGTTTCTTATTATTATTTGAAAAACCAACTAAGATTTTAGAATCTGTTGAATGGACAACAATTTTCTTCTTTATTGGTTTATTTATTATTATTGGAGGTTTAGAAGCTTCCGGTGGTATTGCAGTAATGGCAAAATGGTTATTAGAAGTAACTCATGGCTGTGAAACAGCTACTGCAATGGTAATTTTATGGGGTTCAGGAATTTTATCAGGTATTATTGATAATATACCTTATACAGCAACAATGGCTCCAATGATTGCAACTATTCAATCTCAAATGGGTGCAGATTATGCATTCCCTCTATGGTGGTGTTTATCTTTAGGTGCTTGTTTAGGTGGAAACATGACAATTATTGGTGCTGCTGCAAACGTAATTGTTACTGAAGCTGCTGGTGCTAAAGGTCACAAAATTGAATTTATGAAATACTTAAAATATGGTATTTTAGTAACATTTGTGTCATTAGCATTAAGCTCTATATATATTTATTTAAGATTTTTAATGAAATAGATAGGATTATCAAAGGTGGGTATATTATTATATACCCACCTTTTTATATTATTATGATTGGTGTAGATATAGAAGATATTTCTCGTTTTGAAAATCGAGATGAAAAGTTTTTAAAAAGAATATTTACTGAGATTGAGTTAGAATATTCTTTATCAAAAACTAATTCTGCAGCTCATTTAGCGGCGAGATTTTGTGCTAAAGAGGCTGTTTTTAAGGCTTTATCTTCTGCCGGCATTAATAATATTCTAATTACCCAAATTGAAATATATAATGATGAATCAGGTGCTCCAAGAGTTAGATTTTTAGATTCAAGTATAAAATACAAAGTTCAAATTAGTTTATCCCATGAAAAAGAAAAAGCCATTGCTTTCGCAATGCTTGATTTGAAGGACTTAGAGAAATACAGCTATCACCCTTGTTATATGGGTGATGAAGGTTAGTAACCTTTTTAAGCTGCGAAAATATTTTTTTTAGATTCATCTATTTTGAAATCAATTATTTCAGCGTAGCTTGTATCAGCTTGTTCTTGAGTTCTTTTAGTTAGATTTAAAAGTTTCATTGCTGCTTTAGAATTTAAAAAGTTGATTGTACTTTTTAATTCTGATGATTTTTCAAATGAATCTTCGTGCTTATTTAATGTTTCCACAACAAAACTAGGTTGGTATGTTTCTGCTGCAGCGTTGGTTTTTACAGCAGCATTTTGTAGAATTTTTTTAACATTATCTCTTAATGCTAAAGTATCAATAGTTGAATCATATTTAGTTTGATACACGTATTCAAATCCCATTACCCTAGTTCCTTATATTCCTATATTATGAACTACGGAATATTTAGAAGAATCTTTAGCTAATTATAAATAATATTTACATTTCTTAATAAAATAACCCAAGCTTAATAAAACTTGGGTTATTTTGAAATATTTATAATAATAAAAATTATTTTTGAGATTGAACCATTGCAACTTTTAGCCTTGCTAAAGCTCTTGCAAGAGCTGCTTCAGCACGCTTAACATCAATATCTGCTGTTTTTTCTGCTAATCTTGCTTCAGCTCTTTCTTTAGCAAGTTTGGCTCTAGTGATATCAATATCAGTTTCTGCTTCTGCAATATCTGTTAGAATAGTTGCTTCTTCATTTTTGAATTGAAATACACCACCCATTGTCGTGAATGCTTTACATTCTCCATTCTGGATGACTTTAGTAACACCTATATCAAGTGCAGATATAATTGGAATATGGCCTTTCAAAATTCCAAATTCTCCATCTACACCTTTAGTATAGATTTCATTAACTTCATCATCAAAAATAATTTTATCATGTGTAATAATTTTTAAATGCATAAATATTACCTTTATTAAACTAATGTTTTTGCTTTTTCAACAGCTTCTTCAATAGTTCCAACCATGTAGAATGCTTGTTCTGGTAAATCATCATGTTTACCATCAATAATTTCTTGGAAACCTTTGATAGTATCTTCAACTTTTACATATTTACCAGGGATACCAGAGAACTGTTCAGCAACAAAGAATGGTTGAGATAAGAATCTTTGAATTTTTCTTGCTCTGTTAACCGTTTCTTTATCTTCTTCAGATAGTTCATCCATACCTAAAATAGCAATAATATCTTGAAGTTCTTTGTATTTTTGAAGAATTTCAAGAACTCGCTTAGTTGTACCATAATGTTCTTCACCAATAATATTCGGATCTAATACTCTTGATGTTGACGCTAAAGGATCAACAGCAGGATAAATACCTAAAGATGCAATTTGTCTTGATAATACAGTAGATGCATCTAAGTGTGAGAATGTTGTTGCAGGAGCTGGGTCAGTCAAGTCATCTGCAGGGACATAAATAGCTTGAACAGATGTGATAGAACCATCTTTAGTTGATGTAATTCTTTCTTGTAATTCACCCATTTCTGTTGCTAATGTAGGTTGATAACCAACAGCTGATGGCATACGACCTAATAATGCAGAAACTTCAGAACCTGCTTGAGTAAATCTAAAAATGTTATCAATAAATAATAACACGTCTTGTTTAGAATAATCTCTGAAATATTCAGCAGCAGTAAGAGCAGATAAACCAACTCTCATTCTTGCTCCAGGTGGTTCATTCATTTGTCCATAAATAAGACCTACTTTATCAAGAACACCACTTTCTTTAAATTCATTCCAAAGGTCATTTCCTTCTCTAGTTCTTTCTCCAACACCACCAAATACAGAAACACCATTGTGTGCCATTGCAATATTGTGGATTAGTTCTTGGATTAATACAGTTTTACCAACACCTGCACCACCAAATAATCCAACTTTACCACCTTTTTGGTAAGGTTGAAGTAAGTCAATAGCCTTGATACCTGTTTCTAAGATTTCAATTTCTGTATTTTGTTCTGTTAAAGATGGTGATTGTCTATGAATTGGTAAGTAATCATTAGTTTCAATAGGCCCAGCATTATCTACTGGTTCTCCGATTACATTTAAAATTCTTCCTAGAATAGGTTTTCCAACAGGTATTTTAATAGGTTCACCTGTATTTACAACCTTCATACCTCTTTTAAGTCCATCAGTTGTTGACATTGCAACTGTACGAACTTTGTTAGCTCCTAACATTTGTTGTACTTCGACAACTAAACAAGAGCCGTCATCACTGTAAATATTCAATGCGTTGTATATTTCCGGCAAATTCCCGTGAGGGAATTCAACGTCAACAACAGGGCCGATAATTTGGGTAATTAAACCTTCATTTAAAGCTAAATCTTGTTCTAATGTAGCCATTATTTTACCTCTCATCTTATTTAACAAGTATATTGTAAGGGTAAAATATATTTTTATCAAGATTTATATTGAAATTCATATAATTATATGAATTTTAAATTGATATTGCTGATATTAACATTATTATCCATATTATGCTTAGCAAAAGAAAACTAAATATTGTAAATATGACTTTTTTATTCATTTCTCTTCTTTCTGTACTGTATATTTTTTTTATAAGGTTTTTTGAATAATCTTTTTGTGGTTGTGTTTTTAAGAAAGAATTTTTTAGTAGAAGTTTAAGTTGGTACATTTGTTCTATTTTTTTTCTAATATCAGGTTTGCTTATAATCATCTTTTTTATCTTAATATTTTCTTTTAAATCAAGTTCATTATCAATGTATGCAGAAATGTTGCTGTTTAAACTTTGTTGTTCTTGGCTGTATGTTTTTTTATGTGTTTTTTTATAATTTGAAAATTTATTATATGAGTCTCGCAATTCAGTAATTATTCTTTTAAAAGTGTAAAATTTTTTTTGGCATGATTCGCATTCTAGCATGTGTTTTTCAAATTCTGATTTAATTGTTGTACTAAGCTCATTGTTTAAGTAATAATTCATTAAAAGTTCAAATTGCTCACAATTAATTTTCATTTTAATATCCTTTATAAATAACTTGCTAATTCAGTTTGTAATTTTTCTCTTGCTCTTGATATTCTAGATTTAACAGTCCCTAAATTTGTATTGGTTAGTTTAGCTATTTCTTCGTATGATAGTCCTTCTAATTCTCTTAATATTATTGCTAAGCGATAGTTTACAGGTAAATTTATGATACAAGTTTTTATTCGGCATTCTAATTCCTTGCAATGGTAATATTCAACAGGTTTATTTTTAATATCTTCAATTTTATTCAAATCATTTTGATCGTTTTTTAGAATTTCATGATTTTTTTTCTGTTTTCTTAAATCATCGTAAAATACATTGATAGCAATTTTATTTGTCCAATTTTTAAATTGTTTAATATTTTGTAATTTTTTAATATTTTTAACTATATTTATTAGAATTTCTTATGTAATACCT
>CALUWB010000085.1 GCA_944324375.1 Candidatus Gastranaerophilales bacterium
ACTTTACCCCTCTATTTACCCCTACCACCTCTATTTACCCCTTCCACCTTCATTTACCCCTAGAATTTATATTCATCAGGAGTAACAGAGTTAACTTTTTCAGTAATCTTAACCATATATTTTTTAGCAACATTCGCATCTTTTTCTTCAAGTAATAAAGCTGCAGGGTTGCTTACAGGTTTACTGAAACATTTGCCAAGTAGAACATTTCTGAACTCTCTTACAGGGTTATCATAGATATATTTTGCATTTGTTTTATCATATTCAAAATCCATAAAATTGAATTTTTTGTTTGGTAAATCAACAAATGTATTGTTTGTATGTTGGAAATCAATCAAGAAATCCTTATCCATCAAGATAGTATCAACAGCTTCTTTGAAAGATTTTTTCGGCATTTTAGAAACATCTTTCAAATAGTCTATGTATGATTTAACATAATTTGCATAATTTTCTTTGAATGTATCACAGTTTACAAAAGTGAAAGAATCTGAGCCAGGCATAAAATAATTCTCAGGAATATTCTGTTCGCCACCTTGTTTAATAATCCTCAAACATTCTTTTGCAGCATCTTTGCCATAGTTACCTCTAATAAAAGTTAGCTGATGGAAATTAATATATTGAGGAACATTTGGTTCATTTTCAGCAACTCCCATAAGTTTCATCAAGGCATTATAAGCATCGACAGCTGGGTGTTTCCCTGTAACTTTTTTAAGAATCATAATATTATCTTTTTGAGCAAGAGCTTCAGTAGGGAGTATAGATTGTCTTGTATATAATTGAGAGTCTTTATCAATCACAGAATAAAGAGGAAGCCCAAGATTATCATGCGCTAACACATTAGGTTTATGTTTTATTGGAATAAGTTTTAGATTATCAGATAGTTGATCAAGTTTTTCTAATGCAGATTGCTCAACCCTAAGAACGAGTCCATCTTGGTTTGGAATTTGGAACACAGCAGCATCTTTACCAATCGCAGAAGTATCGACAGAAGTAATTTCTTTTATAAGTTTTTTAGGATTTGAGCCAAGAATAAAATTTTGAGGGTTTGTTTTGATAAGAGTATCTTTAATTGGTGATGCTTCAAGAGATTTAGGTATAGCAAAGAGATGTGTTTTTGTCACACCTAAGAATTTAGTAGAAGCAATTTTTTCGGGGATGTATTTTAGACCTGATATCTTAATCATATAAAAACCTTCCGGAGATAATAAGACAGGTAAAGCTAAAAAATTGATACCAAGAATAACATTTGTTACAAACTGCAATATATATATTCCATAGACTTTTGTAAGAAAATACTATACAATCAGTCTATGGATAACATATTTGAGAAGTTAAAAACTTTATATCAAAAATACAAAAACCTAAAACAATACCAATTTACGCACATATTGAGTATCGGAACATTAATGTTCTTTGGTATTATTTTTGCCAACTACATTATTCATATATTAAAAATTAATACAACAATATTTCATGTAACTAAAAACTGCTTACCACTGTTTTATATTTTTTGGTGCATAGTCACATTAACTATTGGAATTATACAATTTTTCAAAAAAACATATATTCAAGAAAAATTTTTTCTTGAAAACAAAACATATAATATCTTTTGGAATATAGGAAATATATTATTCATTATTTTTATAACTCTTATAAGTCTTAGATATAGAGGAATATGGATATAATTTTATGCAAAATTTAAAACATTATAATCTCAAAAAAAATATATTTACACATTTACTAAGTTTGAGTGGAAATTTCACATTAATAACAATCTTATTTTATATGCTTGCTTCTATATTAACATTAAATATATGGTTTTTAGTGCTTTCATTTGTATTTACATCATATTTTACTATATCAGTTTTTGTATTCAGTTTAATAATCTATTTTATACAATTATTTATAAATAAGCCAATAAAAGATTCTTTTTTACTAGAAAATCCTAAATACAATAAATTTTGGAAACAAGGTAATATATTATTTATTATACAATTTGTTGTTTCTACATTAGCATTATTTATTATGTAAAAGATGAAACATTATAATTTGAAATTATTACTAATAACTTAAACCTTGTTTCAAAATATAATAAACAATTTTGCATAGACTTTTGTAAGAAAATCCTATACAATCAGTCTATGCAGAAAATACTTAACTTGTTAAAAACCTTTTACATAAAATACACCAATCTAAAAAAAGAATATTGGACACATTTACTGATATGCTTGACTTATACATATTATTTTTTAGGAATATATATATATATTAAAGTTAACCAATGTGAAGATACTTTTATTTTATTCATGCTCCCTATATGTTTTTTATACATTATTTTTATTGGAATCATACTAATAATAGCACCTATGAGTTTATTTCATTTTAATAAATTAAAAATACAAAAAGGTTTCTTACTTGAAAACAAAATATATAACATAATTTGGCATATCGGAAACATTTTATTCATATTTATAGCAATATTATTACTGTATCTTTTTACTTAATTCAATAAAATAGACTTTTAATAAAAAATACTATACAATCAGTCTATGGATAACATATTTGAAAAGTTAAAAACTTTATATCAAAAATACAAAAACCTAAAACAATACCCATTTACGCACATATTGAGTATCGGAACTTATGTCATATATTCAATAATTTGTTTTAATTTTTTATTTGAAATTATAATTTTTCATAATTTATCTTTTACTTATTTTGTATTATCTTATATGTCAATATTTTACACATTTTTGATAATAATAAGTGTTATTATTGGTTTTGTTCATAGATATAAAAAAATTAAAATTATAAATTCTTATTTATTAACCAACAATAAATATAATATATTCTGGAATATAGGTAATTTTTTATTCCTAATTTTTATAATATCAGGCTTAATATATCTAATTAATTTATGGAGAGATTCATGGATATTCATTTATTAATTAATAACCTAAAACAACAACCCTTCACTCATTTTATAAGCATAGGCTCAATATTCATAGTAGGACAAACAATAATATTTTGTTTGATGTTTACAATAATGAATTATATGCGAAATGGAGGCTTAATACTTTTATTTATATATCTCTCAGCAATTACTATATTTTACATTATATATAATATAATTTGTTTAATTATAGGATTAATTCAAAACTATACTCAAACTAAAATTAAAAATAAATTCTTTCTACAAAATAAACCATATAATATTATATGGTGGATTGGGAATTATATTTTTATAATATCAATAATACTAATCATAGTATCATTTTTCTTATTATCTTTTTACTTAATTCAATAAAATAGACAAAGCTAAAAATTCAGAATTTATATTAAAACTAAAAATTTGATTTATAATATGTTTATGAATAAATTGAAAACATATATTACAACTTATTTATTTTCATTTATTGGATATTGCATATCTATATTTCCCCCTTTTTTATACATAAAGTTCCATAATGCAGAGGAAGGGCTATTTTCAAATCTTTATTTCGTAATATTTTTAACAGCAGCTTTTGCCATTTATCCAAATTCTCTTGTCATTGTTTGTTATATTGTTGAATATATCGCTAAAAAATTTTTTAATTATGAATTTCAACTCCGTATCAAAAACAACAAAATAGATTTCATATTCAAACTAGGAATATTTTTAGGATTATTACCTTATGTTTTAACATTATCAGGAATTATATTTTATGCAGGATTACTACTGCTAATTGGACCAAAACTTTTATCTAATACAATCATAAAAATTATTCTAATAAGTGGAATGTCTTATTGCTGTTATATTATTGCAAAATATATATTCAAAAAGGATACAATATAATATGGAAAAACTACAAAAATTAGTTAGTATAAATCTTTTTTCTTTATTAGGTTATATTATTATTGGATTTTTTATATATAATTTAAAAGACTATGACAGCTTATTAGGTTATCTCTCTGTATTAGGAATTAATATAAGAATTGCACTCGATTTACTTATAGTTTTTCGAATTCTTTTTGCGATTTTTTTAATAGAAATCATATTCAAATGGTGTATGAAGAAAAAATATAATAAAATTTTTGAACTTAATATTAATAACAAAATCTATAATTTTCTATTTAGACTGGGAATATTTTTTCTGATTATACCTTTTTTAACATTTTTCAACTTATGCCTAACATTAGGAATAGATGCATTATTTAATATAGAAATATTAAGCGATATAATGTATTACTTACCATTTGCAATTGTTGGAATATTGATTTTTAAGAAGTGATACGGATTATTTCAAACATTACTGCCAATATGGCTTAAAATTTATAATCATATTATAAGCTGCATCATAATCCCCGTTAAAATTTATCGCCCTATCATCTAAAAAAACAGTCGCATAAGGTGTTTTCTCGTTAGATATATCATAAACATAAGTTATTAAATCATTTTCTACAAGCCAATCTTTTATAAGTTTTATATCACGAACACTAAATATTACTATTCTAAAATCTTTAGATAACTTCTTGATAAACTGAAACGCACCTGTCCTAATAGGGGGTATTAAATGTTTATTATAATTCCCAGTATAAACATTTAATACCCCATCTAAATCAATACAAATAATCTTTTTCATTTATATATCCTAAAAATTACCTAAATATTATATTTATATACCCTACATTTAACTTTATACGCAACTTATAATTTAGTCAATAATAAGATAATAATTAGGTAATCAAATGAAAAGGTCATTAATATCAACAGGAACAGGTTGGGATTTATATATACCCAAACCACTATTACAACTTCTTGGCTTTATACCCAAAGAAGACAAGTTTTTGTTAACGATAGAAAACACTACCTTAAAAATCACAAAACTAAACCCTGATGAAATCGACAACTACAAAGGTTTTATGATTAAGAGTTTAGCCAAATGTGGAAGTGGTTGGAGTTTGTATATGCCAATTCCAATAATAGAATTACTTAACATAAACCCCGAAACAGATATGGTTGAATATTGTGTAAATGGTCAAGTTTTAACAATTACAAAATCCCAATAACTATAATCTTTGTGCATACCATTTGACTTTATTTCTAATAAAATCACCAATTTGGTTTTGTTTAACATCGGGATAAGGTGGGAGGTAAACAATATCAATTTTCCCTGCAGAAGATGTTTTGGGATTATTTTTACCAAACTCATAATGAGTCATTATATGTTTATCATCAATATTGATATTATATTTTTTAGCAAGTTTAGCAACAGTCATAAAAGTTGCTTCGCATTGGACTTTGTTAATAGGGTAAGAGCCTATTTTATCAGGAGAAGAATAGCCACACATGCCACACATAGCAACACCGATAGCGCCTGTATTCCCACCACCTGTGTGAGCGGCATATTTACCGTCATAACAATTTTCATTATCTTCGGGTTTAAAAATCCCATTATTAATCCTCCCATACTTATCTATTAGAAAATGATAATGTTTCAAATCAACAGAATTGGGTACACCAGTACCAGCAGTCCAATGAATAATAATTTTGTTCATAAAAGCTCCTTTCGTTTATAAATAACAACTAGGGGTAGGGGTAAATGGGGGTAAATGTAAAGGGGTAGGGGTAAATGGGTAGG
>CALUWB010000086.1 GCA_944324375.1 Candidatus Gastranaerophilales bacterium
TTCATATCTTTTAAATATTGAATAGCATGTTCAAAATACAATGTACCACCTTGGTATAAATCTTTTATTTTTTCAATATAGAAAGACTCTCTAACTTCTGATATATCCTCAGGTATCGCGTCTAATAACCTATCAAAATCTGTTTTTGCAACTGTTATCTCTGTATATATATCCATATACAATAAATTATTTATCTCTCTATGAACTAAATAACCTTCAGGAACTGTTACAACAAAAGATATTCCATAATTTTCAAAACTTTCTATTAAACTTATTAGAATCTCTAAAGAAGTTTCATCAATTAAATCAAAATTTTCAATGAATATTACTGCACCTTTTTGAGCTTCAATAAATTTTAAAAAGATATCCATATAAGTTTTTAATGATTGTTGAGGATCTACATCTAATAACTCTCCATGGATTAATAAATTGTATACATAATCATTTTCATCAAAAGCACTTATTTTTTTCTTTGAATGTGTATCTAAATTAGCAAGTTTTGTATCTATACTTAATGATGATGCTATAAGCTCTTTAAAACAAGCATAAGGATCATAAACAAATCCTTCTGAACAGACAACATGCAAAACATTTTTGCCTAAAGAATTTAATGTCTCTTTAATATCTAAAGATGATACTGAAAGTTTTTCTGTAGATTTTATAGCTACAAATACATCTTTTTGTAATAATTCTCTTAATTTTGTAGGGACATCTATACCTTGGACTGAAATAAATTGACACTTTGTCGCTATATCAATTACTTTATCTGCATATAAATCTATTTTTTCTTCTTCTTGATTTAAATCGGCAATTTTAGGTAATTCTTTAGGTTTTGTTAATATATTTGATTTTTTATCTTCTTCTTCATCAACGATTGGAACCAATTGTTCTTTTATTGGAAATTCATAAAACTCCAATAATTCATCATTAACCTGAGAAGAATATATCATTTCCAATTTATACTGTCTTGATATAATACTATTAATGTATTGATCCGTAATTAATTGAAGCCCATCAGCATAATCTTCTTTTTTATTCTCTGTATTTATCAATTTTATGTTCAATCCAGTGTTAAAAGACTCATTGTCATTCTCTAAGGTCCTCTTTAAAATAGTCATCTTACAAGCCATTTTAACACCCTTTGATTTTTTAAATTTGTAGCTTATTTCTGCAACTTTATTCATTAATTCTATTGCTGATTTTACAGCTTTATTTACAGAACTGGACATCGAAAACTCTTTATAATATTTAATAATAAAATTGTCCTCTATAAGCT
Organism: Candidatus Gastranaerophilales bacterium; assembly: GCA_944324375.1. GTDB lineage: Bacteria > Cyanobacteriota > Vampirovibrionia > Gastranaerophilales > Gastranaerophilaceae > UMGS1585. The sequence continues at coordinate 1,277 of CALUWB010000086.1, forward strand.
GAGCCCTATTATCTTGTTGCTTTGCATAGTTAAAAATAAATGCTTTTAGTTTTTTATAAAATTTGTTAAAAATTTGTTTGTTTTTTAAAGCAGGACGCAAATCTTCTAAATTTGGGAAAGTTATAGCTAAACAAGCAAATTCATCTGTCTCTGCCTCATTCATTGAAATACTTTTATAAGTATTAAACCCACATTTCTTACAAACACCATTAATTGTTTTATTTATTTGTCCACAATTATGGCACTTACTTATTATTAGAAAACCACATTCTGGACACAAGGGAGTCCTACTTAATTTATGACAAATTGGACACTCTAAAAGTAAAACTTTTTTACAGTGAGGACATACTTTTGCGCTTTCACTTACTTCATTACCACATTTAGGACATTCCATATAAGTATTATATTATCATAAAGAATATATAGCAAGAAAAAGCTACAATAAATTAAAAAAATCCTCTATTTGAGAAAACTTAACCGAATCATCTATTTCAAATAAAATTGTTTTATCTCTTGATAATTCACCTTTTATTATTTGAATAGATGATTTTGGAATCTTTAAATTTTTAGAAAAATATGAAATTATAAACTTATTTGCTTTATTATCTACAGGTGGAGCTGTTATCTTTAAACGAATACGATCGCCATCTTTTAATAACTCATTTTTACTCGAGTTTGGAATAACCCGAATATTAATTATTATTCTATTAAATTCAGATTTATAATTTGACATTTAAACCGTTCTTATTATTCCAACAACTAAACCTATTACAATAATATCAGTCAAATCGATACTTTTTATGCACCGATCACTATATGATGGATTATCGGATTTAATAATAATTTCATCAACATTCTTAGCTAAACGCTTTACGAAAAACTCATTCTTGTAACAAAATACATAAACCTTATTATCAATAATCTGCTCACCCAAACAATGCTCAATAATAAGCTTATCACCATCATTGATAAATGGAGACATACTATCTCCCCTTGCATGAATCATCGAATAATTCTTGTTTCTAGAATATTTCGAAAATAACTTTTGAGGCATACTTATTACCTCTTTATCATCCGAAAATACAATAGAACCACTACCACAACTTGCAAATACATCTGGATAATAATCTATCAAAACATCATCAGATGCCAATCCTTTAACTTGATTTGTTATATTTACACTGAAATACTTTTCTATCTTTGCTAATTCAGAAACAGTTAATTCACTATCATTTTTAATCCTGTTACTTATAGTTTGACGTGTTATTCCCAAACTTGTAGCTATCATAGATTGATTTACAGGTTCCCCAATTGCATTGGATAATAACATAGTTAGATTTTTTAATTTCATAAAAATTTTACCTTCTAGTAAATTACCTATTGACATTTGTAAAATAATAGTTTACTATAATCTTACAAATGTATTTTATTAATTTACATTATCTTATACAAATGTAAATGTCAAGCTTATTATAAAAATTAGGGGGAGTATTATGAAATTATTTAAACTTAGAAAAAAGAACCAAAATAACAACAAAATTATTTTTGTTATAACTGAAAAATTAAAACCGTGGATTGTAATTAATTGCCTTGAAAAAGAAAATTATATTATAACAGACAAACAAGCAGAAAATATCGCAAAAATTATAATTAAACAAGCTATTAATCTTAATGTTTTTGATGACTTACTAAAAAAAATCAAATTCATATAAATAAAAAAACTAAATTAAATACTTAACCTTGGGAGAATATAATGAAAAAATATACACCTTTAATATCCCCAAAAAACTTATCCAAATTGTATTCAATATTTGGATATGCTGCACTTGGATATTATTATGAAATTCTTAAAATTTTATATAATACGGATAATAATATAATTGAAATTAAAAATATACGTAAAATTGCAAGAGAAATTAAAATAAAAGAAAAAACTCTTAAAGAATTTATCTTTACCTGCTGCAATTTATATGATGAATCAGGAAACCAATTACTATCATGTAATACTAAATTCTTTTGGTGCAAAAAAATTATTCTTGATAAATATAATAATAAAATTAAAAAATATAAAGGTAGGGGTAGAAAAAAAATTTCATTAAAGAAAAGTATTAAACTTGAAAACGGTTGCCTTGTAAATCTAACTAAAGAACAATATGAAAAATTAAAATATAAATATGGAACTATATTTATTAAAAATGCCATAAAAATTCTTAATGAATGGCTAAATAAAAAGGGCAAAATTGCTAATAAATATCTTAATAAAAATAACTATGGGCACTTTAGGTGTGATAGTTGGGTTATTACTGAAACAAAAAAATTACTTGAAAACATGGATACAAAAATAATTTTTACCCCAGATGGGATTTTAAATATTAATAAAGTTTTGTAACAATATATATTAAATTGATAGACAAAATATCTATCAAAGATATATACTTATATTGTAGGTTAAAAACTAAAGGGATATTAATTATTTTTATCGTTTATATAAATAATAATTAACAAAACAAGTATCTATATGAAATTGTAATAGTTGTTAGGCTGTCTATGACAGTCTTTTTTTTTTACATTTTCGAAATTAATTCCTAATTAACCAGTCTTTTTGAATTAATTCATTCAACATATAAAACGAGCCACAAACAACTGTTAATACATCATCAGAAAACTCAATGTCATCCATCGATTTAAGTTCTTTAGAATAATAAATACAAATATCTTGTAAAACATCAACTGGACAAGCATTTTCTGAGTTGAACTTATAGAAATATATTTCTGGGGGATTATCTTCATACCTATCAAAGTCAAATAACAAATCAACCATTTTACGATAATCTTTTGTTTTTAGGCATCCAAATATAAATCTTTTCTTAGTATCAGGGAAATACATACTTAAATTTTCGTTCAATACTTTTATACCATTAGGGTTATGTGAGCCATCAATAATTAAATTTTTATCCTTTACATACTGAAATCTACATATATGATTAACTCGCATCAAACCTTTAATAATAGTATTATCATCTATATTTTTAAATAATAACTTAACAGCTTCAATAGCAAGAGCCAAATTTTCTTGTTGATGAACACCTTTTAAAGACAATGAATTAAAAAACTGTGGTTCGACATAAGGAGAGGTCAAAACAAACAATGAATCTAATTCGTCAGCCCTATCCTTAATTGCTTCATAAGGTTCTGAAGTTATTACAGGACAACCTTCTTTTATTATACCAGCCTTTTCATATGCAATTTTATCTTTTGTATCGCCAAGTCTTTCAGTATGATCTAAATCAATATGAGTAATTATAGAACATAAGTTTTTAGATATTACATTTGTCGCATCTAACCTACCACCTAAGCCAGTTTCAAGTATTGCAACATCAACATTATTATCTGAAAAATACTTAAACATCGCAACAGTTAAAATTTCGAACTCCGTTAGATGTATATCGTTATTATCAGCTATTTCTATCACATCTGTCACATATTTCGCAAAATCGTCTTTTGAAATATCAATATCATCTATTTTTATTCTCTCAGTATATTCAAATATATGAGGACTAGTATACAAACCTGTTTTAAATCCTGCAGCTGTTAAAATAGCACTTAAAATAGCAGCCACAGAACCTTTGCCATTAGTTCCTGCAATTTGTATACACTTAATTTTTTCTTGTGGATTATCTAATAAATTTAAAACCTGTAAAGTTCTATCTAAGCCCAAATCAATAAAAAACTTGCCTTTTGAAGTAAGCAATTTGATAGTTTTATCATATTTATCCATATTAATGTTTCTCTAAACTAATTTCCCAACCATTCGTACTTTCATAATTCGTATTATGATTTTCGTTTATACTATCTAATGAATTTTGAGGAATATATTCTTCTTCTTCCTCTGCAGGAGCTACGAAAGGAATTCTAAAACCAAACGTAGCACCTTCTCCTAATTTAGATTGAACGAAAACTTGACCATTATGATGTTTTTCTATTGCTATTTTTACCAAATGTAGACCTAATCCTGTACCTTTTACAGTATGAGTATCGTTTTCAACTCTGAAAAATCTATCAAATACTTTACTTTGATATTCTTCGGCTATACCAGGTCCTTGATCTTCAACGCTAACTTCTAAATAATCATTTACTCTTGAACGTTCTGCTCTTATTTTTATACGCTTTCCATCTGGAGAATATTTTATTGCATTAGAAATTATATTTGTTAACGCTCTAGTAAT
>CALUWB010000087.1 GCA_944324375.1 Candidatus Gastranaerophilales bacterium
GAAGATAGTTTTTGTTTCAAGTTTTTTACCATATCACTTGAGGCTTGGTATTTTACCATTGCTTCTGCTTTTTCTTTGGTTTCTTTTATCTTACCTTCGTTAAATTCTACTCCTCTTGTTTGTTTAAAGGTTTCTTTAAAATCTACTGTTGTTTTTAATGAGGTTATATCATTTTGGGTTTCATCCAATGCTTTTTGAACATTTGATTTTGAATATTCACTATCAAATGTTTCTTTTACGAACGCGTTATATCCTTTTGTTATCCAGTTATCATTTTTTAACTGGGTTTCAAATGTTTGAGTTGCATCTTGAAGCATTTCTTCCATAAAGCCTAATGCTTCTTCTTCGCTTTGAGATAAGGTTGAGATTGGGGTATTTGATTCTATTCCAAATTTTCTCATTTGTTTATTGAATTGAGCCACTTGTTTTGCTTGTTCTGTTTTCGCTGTTTTAGGGCTCATCATTATTCGATATTCTTCTGCCATTGTTTGTTTTCGAAGTTCTGCTTGCTTCTTATCCTTACCGTATAATAGTTCAAAGCTGTCTCCAATTATTCCAAAAGCATTTTTTGAATAATACTCATTTATCTTTTCTTGAAGCTCTTTTTCTGTAAGCTTCATATATTCATTCATTTTTGCATCAAGAACACTTTGAGGGATTGGCGCAAATTTATATTGTGGTTGATTTCTCAATTCCACAGTTGCCAATTCTCTTGCCATTTGCGATTTTTGATGAATATTATTACTCACTTAATTTTCTTATTCCTTTTCCTTGATACACTTCACTATTCATGTTTACGGCTAGGGATAAGTAAATCTTTAGGGTTTGTTAAGAAAAATTAAGTTTGTTATATTTTTCGTACAAATCAGGGCGGCGAATTTTTGTTCGCTCTAGTTGTTGTTCATATCGAAATTTATTAATCTCTGCATGATTTCCATTCAATAGAACCTCAGGAACCTTTAAACCTCTATATTCTCTTGGTTTTGTATAATGAGGGTATTCCAACAATCCATTTGCAAAACTATCTTCTTCTGCTGATTCTATTTTCCCTAATGTACCCTCTAACTTTCGACTTACACTATCAATTACACATAAAGCAGGAAGCTCACCTCCTGTTAATACAAAATCTCCGATAGATATTTCTTCAGGTTTAATAATATCTCTAATTCTTTCATCAAACCCTTCATAATGCCCACATAATAGTATCAATTGTTCATTATTACTCAAGTCATTAACAACTTCGTCACTCAAAGGTTTTCCTTGAGGAGTCAACATTATTGTTTTAGAATTAGCCAACTTTTCTACGGATTCATAAGCATCAACATATGGTTGCGCCATCAAAACCATGCCAGCACCACCACCATAAGGGGTATCATCAACTTTTTTATGTTTATCTAACGTATAATCCCTAGGGTTAATTGTATTTATTTCTATTACATTAGATTCAATTGCACGCTTTATAATACTTTGCGAACAATAATTTTGTATCATTTCTGGGAATAATGTTAAAACATCAAACCTCATTCCAATAACCCCGGAATATTATCAATTTCAACAGTCTTTTCTTTAATATTTACATTCAAAACTATAGCTTTTACAAAAGGAACTAATGAAATATTTTTAGTCTTTGTTTTTACTGATAAAAAGTCGCTTTGACCATTGTTAGAAACACCTACAACAACTCCAACTTTTTCACCATTTGCAACAACGTCCATGCCAGTCAATTCATCTATTAAGAACTCATCTTCATCAAGATTTTCTCTTATTGTTTGTTCTTCAACAAATAACAGACAGCCTTTATAAACAACTATATCATTAACAGTATCAATACCATCAAACTTGATTATTGCAAATTTATTATTGAATTTGATTGACTTAATATTTAAAGGTTTATATTCATTGTTAAACAACACATAAACCATTTCAAGCATATTCAAAAAATCTTGCTGATTCTTTGAATACCCAACCTTTGCCTCGCCTCGAACACCGTGAAAATTTAATATTTTACCAACAGAAACGTATTTACTCATCTTCTTTCTTTTTAGGTTTTCTTCCACGTTTAGGTTTTTCTTCTACAGGTGCATCTTCTGTTTTCACATCTTCTGCTTCAACATTTTCTTCTGCAGCTTTTTTAGTTGTTTTTCGAGTTGTTTTCTTTTTAGGTTTTTCTTCTACAACTTCTTCAACAGGAGTTTCTTCAACAATCTCTTGCTTTTCTTCTTCTGCAACTGCTTCAGCTTTAGCCTTCTTAGCAGCTTCCTTTGCAGCTTTTTCTTCAGCTTTCTTTTGAGGATGTTTTGGAACCATATAATCTGCTGGTTTATCAGGTCTGTCTTCGTTCCATCTATCTAAGCCCATTTGTGCACGAATCAATTTAATTGCTACGTGAACACGCCATTCATCAATTCTCAATTGAGCTGCAATAATTTTGTGGCAACCAATTGGAGGTAATGGAAGTAATGGTTCATATAAACTCTTGACAGCTAGCATCTGATCAGGTGAAACTGCTAACTTACGCTTAGGGAATGGAAGTTTTGGTAACATTAACTTTTGTCTAACCAAATTAATACCAAAGAATACTTTTCTTGGTTCAATTCCTAATTTTTCACCAATTACTTCATGTGCATCTGGATTTGGTAAAGGCAACATAGTCTTATAGAAAATTTCTATTTGTTCTAATTGTTCTTTACTTATTAATAGAGGTTTAGCAGCTCTCTTTTGTGGTTTTGGACGTCTGTTTTGCTGAGGCCTATTGAACCCACCTTGGTTAGGACGCCTGTTTTGTTGAGGTCTATTGTATCCTCCACCTTGATTATTTGGACGTCTTTGTTGATAACCGCCTCTATTATCTCTATTATTATCATAACGACTTCTGTTATTATTATTTCCATAATTATTACGAGGTCTTGAATAATTATTTCTATTATCATACTGACGTTGTGGTCTATCATCTGTAGAATAAGAACTATAACTTTGAAGTGGCTGACCACTTTCTTGCCCAGCATCACTTCCAGATGAAGAAGAACTCTTATCTGCGTATAAACAATTTGGACATATTACACGTTTGGGGTTTTTAGTTTCAAACTCAGCACCACACTTAATGCATTTATTTACATACATAATACAAGCCTCTTAATTACGGTCAAAAACATCTCCTTAAGTCCAGGATTACAAATTACATGTTTCATATTACTACTAAAATTAAATAATAGCAAGTTTTCTTTAAAATTTCAAGTCTTTTAATAAATTTTACATATTTTATTGTGATAAATAACCCAATCAGGTAGTTTAAATTATATAATCTTTTATATATTTTCATGGTGTTATGTTATTTACAACAAATTACTTAATACTGGATGAAATTCCTGCAAATAATGAAATAAAACACCCTTTATGTATCTTAAAGATTAATTTCTCAACCGATAATATTAATAAATTATCAAATTTAATAAATAATAATCCTAATACCGAATTTTGGTTAGCTACAAATAATCCATCTAAAAAAATTATTGATAAAGCAAATGAACTAGGAATAAAAAATATAATAAATTTACCTATTGATGAAAATCTTATAAATAAATTTTTTAACAAAATTACTCCTCAAAATAATCACTCTCAAATATCTGATATAGACTTATCCGAATCAAAAGTTGCAATTGTTGATGATAATGACATGAATATTAAACTATTGACTGAAATTCTATCAGATTTGAATATAAAAATTTATTCATATAACAGCCCCGAAGAAGCTATCAAAAATATTGAAACAGAAAAATTTGATTTATTTATGCTTGATATTTTAATGCCAAATATTTCCGGATTTGATTTAGCAAAAAGAATAAAGAAAACAGAGTTAAACTCTACAACACCAATTGTATTTGTAAGTGCTATGGTTGATATTGAATCAAAATTAAACGGATACGAATTAGGAGCATATTCATATATAGAAAAACCATATAACATTGAACTAGTTAAAACACAGGTTTATAACATATTAAAGAAACAATTGCATACAAAAACTATTAATACGCAAAAAGAAAATTTTGTTGCTATGTTAACTCACGATTTAAAAAGTCCTATTAATGCTGAAATAAATGCATTAGAATTACTTATACAGAAAAAATTTGGAGAGATATCTGATTGCCAACATGAAATTATTGGAAGTGTACTTAACTCAGTTAAATATATGAAACACATAACAGACCAGATTTTAAGTTTTTATAAGTGCAAAAATTCATATATTAAACTCAATTTAGAAAATACTATATTTGAAGAAATCGTACACGAATCAATCTCATCGATGAAATTTTTGATAGAAGAAAAGAAACAAAAAGTTCACCTAAAAAGTACACTACATAAAAAACAAATCAACATTGACGTTATAGAAATAAAAAGATTAATATGTAATTTATTATCAAATGCTATAGAATACACTCCTGAAGGTTCAGAAATTTGGATTGACCTAAAACAGAATAAAAGTAGTTTTATATTTTCAATCAAAGATAGTGGATATGGTATTGCTCCCGAAAATTTAGCAAATATTTTTGATGAATATATGTCATTAGCTAAAAAACAAAAACGAGTAGGATTTGGATTGGGATTGAATATTTGTAAAAAAATTGTAGAAGCTCACGGCGGGAATATTAATATTGAAAGCGAATTAGGAAAAGGAACAACCATAACTTTTGCTATTCCTAAATAGTTTTATAACATAGTCAAATAATTAGCTTCTTAAATTCATATTATGTTATAATTATCTAAACATTAAGGGGTATATGTTAATGCAAACAATAGGGAATTCTACTAATAATTTAAATTTTGGTATGGCTGTAAAAATATCGCCAGAAGCAAAGAAATATATTAAAACAAATTTTAATGACAAACAGTTAAACAAATTAGATAAAATTATAGAGAATCAAAAAAATAATAAATATGATATCTTGATATCTACAAAGAATAAAGATGTTTCGACAGGTTGGAAATATAATGGAAAAACTTGGGCTCAAGTTTTTAAGAAAGTAAAATATCTTGTTGCTAGAGTAAAAGAAAGAGAGTTTAAAAAAGGAATATTATCTTCAGATATTTCAACCATTAAAAAGGCTGAAAAATATTCAAATAAGCTACAAAAAGGTGAAAAACCTGATGTAGATAAGATATTAAATAAAGCTGAGATATTTCCTAACAGACTTAATACAGAAGCTTAAATCTTTGTATGAAAAAATAGGCCCGGTGAAGGACTCCGTTTGCGATTAGAAAAACGATTAAGTATCGTTTTT
>CALUWB010000088.1 GCA_944324375.1 Candidatus Gastranaerophilales bacterium
ACACCAAGCTTAAAACATTGAGGAGTCTGCGCTCTACATAATAATTTCCGAGGTGGAATACTTGTAATATTTGCTAACTCATCTATCATTAAAATTGTATCAGTTGATGGGATTCCAGCACATACAGCATTATATTCGTTAAGAGCTTCTATACAATTAGATATTATTTGTTCACTTACCAATGGGCGAACAGCATCATGAATAAGCACTTTAGCCTCATTATAATTAATTGCACTTATACCATTATAAGAACTGTCTTTTCTTGTTTCACCACCTAAAACTACATTTGAGACTTTTGAATATTTATTTGTTAATTCTTTAACCTTATCAATATAATCTTGACTTGTTACAAGAATAATTTCATCAATTAATTTATGGTTTTGAAAAGTTTCTACTATAATTTCAAGAATAGTTTTATTACCAATCAATGCAAATTGTTTAGGATAATCTAAACCACATCTTTTGCCTGTTCCTGAAGCTAATAATAATGCAATATTTTTCATAGCTAAATTATACTATAAAATAGTAGATGCTTTTATAAAAGAATTAATAAAATTGTTTACATCTTCTTTTTTTAAACTATCAACCTTGCCACCTGCTCTATCTGCATGTCCACCTGCAATTAAGTTAGGGTTTATATTTTCTTTTATATAATCGATTAACTTTAAAGCAGAATTACTCTTAGAATGAATACTCATTCTATATTCATTATCTTTTTGATAAAAAGCAATAACCGTATCAACATCTTTCATTTTTTGTTTTTGTTCCATAGATAAAAACGTAACATTTTGACTATTAGTAGAGACCTGTACTCTTAAATCTTTTAAAATTTCAGATGTTGTTGGGGTATCCATACCAACCTTTTTCCATAGATTATCATTAGGAGGTATTATGACATAAGCCATTTTACCATTTGGAGATACTTGTAGTTCTGAAAATAATTTTTCTTGTAATTGTTTTTCATCATTTGTTAACCTTGCTAAAGGATCTAAATGAGTATAAATTTCTTGTTTATCTTTATTACCTATAGACTTATCAAGTTTATCAAACACCTCTAATGAATTTTTGTCTTTCAACAACTTATCTTTTTTTATTAAATTATACCCATTTTCTGTTCTATTTAATGATAGTAAACCTGATTTTTTATAATCACTTATCATTCCACAATATAAATTTTTTCTATCATTTTTTGATAACTTTTCACCTAAACCTTCAAAAAATCTAGTTAAAACACCACAACAAGATTTTGCTGAATCATCTACATAAAAATCACCATTTAATATATTGGATAGAGTATGATGGTCGTAACCAATGATATTTTGAGGGGAATTATTTTTAAATAAATCTATATATTCTGAAGACAAACGTTCTTTAGAATTAAAATCCAAAACTATCGATTTATCAGGAACAACACTATCAGATCCTTTTAAATTATACTCATTTGATGAAAAATATAACTTTTCAACCTCAGCTTTTGGAACACAAATTTTTACATCTTTTCCATTTCTTGTTAGCCAATTATAGAAAACCTTTGCAGAATTTATTGTATCCTCGTCTGCTGATGAATGGCAATAAATATCAATCTTATTAATACTTTTAGCTAATAACTCATTTTTTGTTTTATCTATTACCGATTTGGGTATAGGTTTTGCCTTAAAATTTAAATTTGAATTAATTGAGTAATTTTTCATATACAAATAAGGAATATAAAAATATTTTTTTGCTAGTAAATATAAATTTATCTAATTGTTAAGAAAAATTTACATTGTATTTTAAAAAAAAATAAAGTAAATTTTAACAATTTTTGAGATAAAATATCACAATTTAATAAAAAATGTGCATTTTTTTCACAAAAAACTAATAAAAATTTATTATTTTTTTATAATTTTTGAATTTATTTATAAAGTATATATATTGACAAATTTTGAAAAAAAACTAAACTAAAAAGAATAAAAAAAAATAAATGTAATAAGTACACTAATTAATCTAAAAAAAGGAGGCTATTACATGAATGTAACTTTCAGAGCAGGAGTTATAACTCCACAAACACAAGACAATCAACCAAAAACAACTGAATCAAAAACAACAAATGTCACATCAACACTTAATCCAACAAAACCTGCTGATGTACTTGTTGATAAAAATTATGGTTCGCTTCAAGTCAAACATATGAAAGTCGCATTCAAGGGCTTACCTGCGCCATTGCCTAAAGGTGGACCATCTTTAGGAGAAAAAATTACAGGTCTATTTGATATTTTAAAATCAAATGAAGTTATTCTCGTTGGGAAAAATATGAGAAATGCTTTCAAAGACTTGGAAACTCATCTTGATGAAATTGACAAAGCCAAGAAAAAGACTTTATCACCGTTTAGAAAAGTTATTAAGAAAATTTTCTTTGTTGAAGATAAAAACATAGAACACACTATGGGATTTACTAAAAATGGTACTGATAGAGAATTTACTAATATGAGTTCAAAAATTCATTTTATAAATGATGCAAAAACCAAAGAACAATATTTTATTAAGCCAAATGACACAATCTATTTATCACCTAACGACTCTTTAAGAACTCCAGAGGGAAATATTTTAAATTTTGATGCCAATACAAAATCAATTCCAAACAAAATAAAAGAAGAATACGCAAAAATTATTGATATGACTGAAGAAACAGAACCTACAATTAAACAAATTAATAAAAGAAACTTAAAAAGATACACTGCAGATCCATCAAAAGCTAAAAAAGCAATAATGTTTAGTGATGTTGGAGGAATGAATGACGCTATTCAACAAATGAAAGAAGTAATTGTATATCCGATAAAACACCCAGAAGTAAAAAGTCCTAAAAACATGAATAAAGCTATTTTGTTAGAAGGACCTCCTGGGACAGGAAAATCCTTATTAGGTGAAGCAACTGCAAATGAAAGTCAAGCGTATTATAGATACATTAAAGGTTCTGAATTAGATTCAAAATTTGTAGGAGAATCAGAAGCTAATGTAAGAGCTGTAGTTGATGAAGCACGGCAAAACCAACCTGCAATTATTTTTATTGATGAAATAGACGCAGTAGCTCAAAAAAGAGATGGGAATTCTGATACTTATGGGAAAAAAGTATTAAATACTTGGCTTGCTGAAATTAGCGAATCAGAAAAAAGAGGTGATGACATTTATTTCATAGCAGCAACAAATAACAAAAACTCTTTAGATCCTGCTATGACAAGAGCTGGGCGCTTTGGTCAAGTAATTCATGTTGGGCTTCCTGATGAAAATGGTGTAAAACAGATCTTTGATATACACAGGAAAGGAATGCCTTTTGATGAAAAATTCAACGTAGAAAAATATTCTAAAGAACTTCATAAAAGAAAAGCTAGTGGTAGTGATATCGCATCTGCAGTAGAAGATGCAGAAAGATTTGCTAAACGTAGGGAAGGAATATATGAAAAACTTGATAATGGAACATATAAACCTGATGATATGAAAAAACTAAGAATAAAAGATGAAGATTTTGATTTAGCACTTGTACAGCTTGAAAATAGAAAAAAATTAGAAGCTGAGCAATTAAAAAACAATGATTTAGCAAGTGAAATTGCTGAATACAGAGCTCTTAATAAAGAAAGACGAGAAGAAATAGAAAAACTAAAAGCTCAACAAACAGAAAGAAACAAACCTAGGCCACAAATAGGTTTTAACGCAGATAGGTATAAAGATCAAAGAATGTAATGACTAATAAACACTTCTTTACTACGGGCTCTCTCCCGTAGTTATTTTTGGGGTAATTAAAAAGGTTACAGCGAATTTACTGCAACCTTTTTTAATATTAAATATTATTCTTTCTTATGAAAAATATCTTTTTAATAAACCGTCGAAACCTTGACCGTGACGTGCTTCGTCTTTAGCCATTTCGTGTACTGTATCGTGGATAGCATCAAGACCTAATTCTTTAGCTCTTTTTGCAATAGCCATTTTACCAGCACAAGCACCAAATTCTGCTTCAGCTCTCATTTCTAAGTTTTTCTTAGTTGAGTTTGTTAATACATCACCTAATAATTCTGCGAATTTTGCAGCATGTTCTGCTTCTTCAAAAGCATATCTTTTATAAGCTTCAGCGATTTCAGGATATCCTTCTCTTTCAGCTTGTCTTGACATTGCAAGGTACATACCAACTTCTGCACATTCACCTGTAAAGTGAGCATTTAAGCCTTCTAAAATTTCTGCATCAACACCTTTTGCAACACCTACAATATGTTCAGTTGCATATTGTTTTTTAGATTCATCAACTTCATTAAATTTTTCTTTTCCTGCGTTACAAACAGGGCATTTTTCAGGTGCAGCACCTTCTGCTGTATAACCACAAATTGTACATACAAATTTCATAACCGTTACCTCCAACTATGTAATAGCTCTTGAGAAAGTAAATTACCTTAAACGGATTAAAATATGCCGATGGCCACTCTGCCGAGCAAAATGATTAAGTATCATTTTGTGAGAGGGGAGAACCGGCACATGCCGATTCGAGTTACTTCCAACGATATATTTTAATATGCCGATGGCCACTCTGCCGAGCAAAATGATTAAGTATCATTTTGTGAGAGGG
>CALUWB010000089.1 GCA_944324375.1 Candidatus Gastranaerophilales bacterium
ATCAATATTGTATATCTTTAGCTTTTTGAGATGTTTTGTTACATTTATTTACAAAAAAAAAGGTTCAATTAAGAACCTTTTTTGTAAACAAAATTATTAATTTATTCAAGTAACATATTTAAAATTTCTATTTCTAATTCTTTATCCATATCTATATTTTGTGTTTCTTTATTTTTTACAGTATTTGGATTTGATTTTTGGGTCGGTTTTATTTTTGGTGTGTTCTTAGGATTTTTTACGTATGTATATTCAACTTTATAAACAGGATTACTAATATTTGTACTATCTTTGCTACCATCTTCATTATATTTAATTTTATCAATAGATTTTGAAGAATTTGTATCATAATCAAATTCGTTAATTATTTTTTTTCTTAATAATTTATTATTTTTATCTGTATATATTTCTTTTTTAGGAATATGAATGTAATCTGAATAATCAGCTTTCTCGTATATTTCTCCTGTTTCAATATTTTTAATTGTTTGAGATTTTAACATTGCAACTTTTTTTATTGTATATTTATTTTCAATAACATTTTTCCCATTATCAACGGTATCATTTAATATACATACTAAATTTTCTTGTTCGTCCATTTGTTTTTGTGCTTCTTCAAATGAAATAATACGTTCTTGATTCTGGTTTTGATTATTAGTGATATTATTATTTTCTATTTTATTAGTATTTGCATCTGCTTTTGATGCTGAAGGTAAATTATTACCTATTCCAAGTCCTGCAATTAGTGCTGTAGTTACAAGAGCTCCTGTTTTTACTTTTGATGTTGTATTATTACTATTACTATTGTTATTTTTATTTACTTGTTGTTTATTAATTTGTGGTTTGTTTTGTTTTTGTTTATTACGACTTTTAAATTGTGTACTTGTATAACTAGAACACATATTAGAAAAAGTAATCATGTTTTTCTCCTTTTACACTACTCTTTAAATGATTATTATATTGTAATAATTTCTATTTATGATTATGTTTTAATTTATTGAATGTAAGTTGACTAGACTGTTGAACTTTTACTGAATCATTATTAGCAATCACAACTGGTTGTTGATTTTGTTTTTGTTGAGCTTTAGCAAGTTTAGCTTCTTCTAATTTTTTACGGTTTTTAGCTGTGATACCATAAACAATTTTAGGTAATACTACTCCAAGGAACACAGGAACTAATACTATTGTATTAATGAATTTAGGAAGTGAGTTAAGATTTCTTGCTTTAATAAACATTCCATTAGGTTTACCCTTTTTAGCAGGTTCCATAAGTTTCTTAACAGCATTGTCATCAAAGTTATTAGTAATTACTTCCATGATTTTAGCATTTGATTCTTTTCTACTTAAATTAGCATTTGCTATTGAATCGAAATCACCAATTGTTCCAGCGAATGATTCTTTACCATTTTTCAAAGATTTAAATATTTTAGCTAAATTTCCACCTTTTTCATCTATAAATTGGGCAAAATTAGTTAATTTAGCTTTACTATCAATATTTCCATATATGTCTTTTAGGTCTTTGTTATTAAATGGTTCGATACTACTTAATGGATTTATTGTATCAATAATTTTCTTGAATGTAGACATTTTTTCATTTGGTTTGTTATTTTTAAGAACAAAACCAGAAGAATCTTCATATGTATTAACCATTGCTTTAGATAATATAGGAACTCCAAATGTTACAGCTGATGTAGATATAATATCTCTAGTAAGTATTTCAGGAACTTCAATTAAGTTCTTTTTGCCATCTTCGTCTATAGGAGCTCTTTTAACAGCTGTTCTAACCCTAGGAACAATTAATCCTCCAGCTGCTAAAGTTGTCATTAACAATGGTGTTAATTGATTTCCATCAAACTGTAGTTGTCTTAAAATGTTTCCTTTAAATTGTACATTACCTTTTTTATCTGTATTATTAGTTTTTTGTACTTTATTAGTTGGTATATGTTCATGATCAGGATTGTAACATCCATTGTCCATTGCACCAGGTGCAACTGGATTTAATATTGTATAGATAGCTGGAACAATAGATGTTGATCCAATAGTTGCTAATGATGCTGCTACTGTTGAGAAAATTCTTTTAGCCATGGTTTTCTTTTCAAGTGTTTTGGCAGTATCTTCGCTTATTTTACTAATATCATTTCCTTTGATTGCATCATATGCATAATTTCTCATTGAATCAATAGATTCTGCAGCACTATATGTATCATTATTAATTCTAATTTTATTAACAAGACCTAACTCGCTAGAGTTGCTAGTATGATATTCATTGAATTCTTTTAAAATATTTCCTTTTGTTTCGGCTATTTGTGATTTTAAAATATCTTTTTCTGATTGGAACTTGTTAGATTTAGATTTAAATATATTTGATAATTTTTGGCCAAAGGTTTTGCCTTTAGCATTAGGGAGTTTTGCTTCTAACTCATCTAATTTAGAAACTTGATTGAATATTTTATCTACAAATTCATTTTTACCTTGTGCATTAGGTGTAGTATGTTCTACCATTTGTTGGATTGTGTTACGGTAGAAATTATCTTTTAGTCCTTTTACTGAATCACCTGCTTTTTTATTTTTAATAATTTCAGTAAAGTTTTTACCCATTTTTTTCACTAAACCTGTATTATTGAATGTTGATTTGCCCATAAATTTCTTAGTAAGAGCAAAAACAACAAATGGTGTGAACATCATTAATGGGCCAGATAAGAATTCTCTTATAAATACTTCTCCAGCTTCTTTAAAATTCATATCTTTGAATTTTACTTTTTTATCACGATCTCTGTATAAACCTTCTCTTGTTCTAGGAACAGTCATTCCAAGAGTATCTTGGATTAAGAATGATGTAACAAATCCACCATTTTCAATCCAATTCATAGCATTTCCTGTCGCATTTAATGCTGCACTGCCTAATCCTTTGAATTTCGGATTAGTATTATTTTTAGTGTTTATATCACTATTATTGCTGGTCCCTAATCTAGTTGTATTTGAAATCAATTAACTTACCTTCCCTATACACATTCTTATAAATAAAAAAAGTATTAAAAATTCATGAAATTGCTATTTTGTTACAGTTTTTTTTGATATCTTTACAATACAATATACAACCATCAATGTAAAAGATAACATTTACAAGATGTTTTACATTATAGACTATTTTTTTAGATCTAACAAGTGTTAGATTTACAATTATTCACAATTAAATATTTTTATAGCTCTATCAAGTATTCCTAAACAATACGAAATAACAATCCCATAGTTAGTTATAGGGATATTCTTTTTCTTGGAAATCAAAATTCTTGATAACACTTCTTTGCGATTTGTCATGCAAGCACCACAGTGTATAATTAGTTTATATCCACTAATACTAGGAAAATCATGCCCAGTTTTATAGTCAAAATTTAAATCAAAACCTAATTTTTGTTTTAATAATTTAGGAATTTTAACTCTTGCAATATCATCATCAATCGCATGGTGAGTACAGCTTTCTAATATCAATACTTTGTCATTTGGTTGTAAGTTGTCGATAGATTTACTCCCATCAATAAAAGATTTTAAATCTCCTTTTAATCTAGCAAAAAGAATTGAAAAAGATGTTATAGGTATAGTCTCAGGGACAATTTCATTAACAGCTTTAAATGCTTGTGAATCTGTAACAACTAACTTAGGTTTAATTTTTAGGTTTTCTATAGCTTCTTTTAATCTATTTTCTTGAACTACAATAGAAATACAATCATTATCCAATATATCCCTAATTGTTTGAACTTCAGGCAATATTAGTCTACCTTTAGGAGCTTCTTTATCTATTGGGGTAACTAATAAAATTGTATCCCCAGAAGAAATCTTATCTCCTAAAATAGATTTGGGGGTTATAAATTCTTCAGGTAGGATTTTAACTAATCCTTCTATTACTTTAGAACAAATTTCTGAATCTATTGTTGTTGATGTTTCAATAATATTATTATTGTATTCAATAATTTCATTATATTTATCAGATGTTATTTGTTCAATATCGTACTTATTTATTATTACAAGATATGGGATATTAAATTCTTTAAAGTAATTAATTAGTTCTTCTTCATAATTCGTTAAACCTTCAAAATCTATAATAAGAATAGCAATATCTGTTCTTTGTAATATGCTCAGAGTTTTTTCTTTTCTTAATTCTCCTAGTTCTGTATTATCATTAATACCAGCTGTATCTAAAAAAGTAACGGGTCCAATAGGGAATAGTTCAATAGATTTTTCAACAATATCTGTAGTTGTTCCAGCGATATCTGAGACAATTGATACATCTTGTTTTGTTATAGCATTAAGAAAAGATGATTTCCCAACATTAGTTTTTCCAAAAATACCTATATGTAATCTAAGTGATTTAGGAGTTTTATTCATTAATTTAGCCTCTCTAAAAAATTATAATATAAATAGCTTGATTTTAAAAGTTGTTCATGATAAATTAAATCTTGCGTAAGGAACTAGCTGAATAGATAGTTATCTTGCAAAATTAAATGGGCTGCTAGCTCAGGTGGTTAGAGCGCACCCCTGATAAGGGTGAGGTCGGTGGTTCGAGTCCACTGCGGCCCACCATTTAA
>CALUWB010000090.1 GCA_944324375.1 Candidatus Gastranaerophilales bacterium
ATAAAAATAAAACAGCAGAAGAAGCTATAAATGCAATGTTAGAGGATTAATTTATGTATGATATTGTTTTTACAACAAGGATGAAACGAGATGTAAAGCTTCTTAAGAAACGTGGTAAAAATATTGCAAAATTAACAGAGATTTTAACAAAATTATCAAAAGATGAGGTCCTACCTGATAAAAATAAAGACCATCAATTAAAAGGGATATGGAAAGATTTTAGAGAATGTCATATTGAACCAGATTGGCTTTTAATATACAAAAAAGATGCAGACGAACTTATTTTATTTGCAACTGCAACAGGATCTCATTCTGACTTATTTGATATTTAGTTATATATTTTGTTATCTATAACTTCTTACTCTATTACCTTTATTGTCATAGTATGTTGTTCTGCCAGAGGAATTAGTTTTGTATGTTCCTAATTTGTTACCTTTATTATCATATTTAACAACATTTCCATTTGATGACCTTTTATAAACATTAGTTCTATTCCCTCTATTATCATATCTAGTGATGTTGCCATTAGAAGAACGTTTGTAAGCTCCTGTCCTGTTTCCTGATTTGTCATAACTATAAACAGTTTTGGCTGAAACAACATTTGATAATATAACTAAACCTAATAATAAACTGATAAACTTTTTCATAATATTCTCCTTATATTTGTAATTTAATCATCAATCAAATTATCAATTATTTTATCTGCAATTTGAAAATACTTTGCATATTTTGAATCTTTGGTTTCTTCAATATTTTCATATTCTTCAATAAATTCAACATCTTCAAAATCATCAGTTTTATTTGCCATATAATCATATATGCTTTTTTCTGCAACTGTATAATAGGAGTCCGTATGTATATTAATATGAATAAATAATCTTTTTCCGTTTTCTTCAATTTGTATTTCAGTATTATAAGCATAAGGTGGTGGCATTACTTCTGTAATTTCTGCTCTTATTGATATTATTTTTGCCATATTTTACTTCCTTCTTTTTTATTTTATAAATCTTTTAATAATTTTTCTTCATCTACTACCCAACTCCCGTACTCATTTTGTTTAAATGATATGGTTTTTAATTCAAAAAGTACAAAATCACTTTCTGAACCTACTGAAAAACATTCATCATATGGATTAACTTCAAATCTGCTTTCATTGGTTAAAATGTTATTACTTAACATTTCATTTAATGTTAATTTATTATTATTTGTACAATAAATAAATTCTGCAATTTTTTTTATTAAATCTTTACTAATATTTTTATCTAATATTGCAAAAATTTCTTTATTGTGGTGTCGATATATTACCCATGCATAAATATCATTCATATTTATTCTCCTTTTTATAGCTGATAATTATTTTATTCTTGTTTCCTTTTATTAAACTTCTAACCCATATTCACAAAATCTTTATTTGAAATTTTTGTATCCCAACCTCCTATAATTAATTCTTTATGTTTAGATAAACCTGTATATGAAAGGCTTGCATCTTCATAACGTTTAAATGCAAATACTGCAGAATTCATTAATTGTTGGTTAAAGATGCCAATACTTACTAAAAGTTCAAAATCTGGCATTGTTAATCCTGTGACTTTTTGGAATAATTCTGGCTCAAGTTGTGTTATAACATCTTTTAATGTTTGTTCTCTATTATCTGTAAGATACATAAATACAGGAATTCTAGTTGCAAATTTTAATAATTTTTCTTGGATTTCTTTACGTTTGGACTTTATCTCTTTTTCTTGTTCAGTAAGCTCTTTTTTTTCTTCTTTGTTTAATCCTTCTTTTTTCTCTTTTTTAGCTTTTTTTAGTGCTTCTGATTTATTTACAAGAGCTGCAAGTTCTTTATTTAAATTTCTAAATCCTTCAATTTTTGATAGAGCTTCCATAGCTTTTTCATCATTTAGTAATTTTGACAATGTTTCATTATCAACATTTACTAGTAATGCACTTTCCCAACGTCTTGCAAGCATTGAGGAAGCTGTTCCTGATATAACTAAGTCAAGAAGTTCATTCGCACTTATTTCTGACATTGTAGAACCGTCATAACATAAGACAGGCAAAAAACTTATAAACTCTGCGACTTTTTGTTCTGGAGATTCTTTCGAACCAAAATTTAAACGTGCAGAATAATCTGCAATTTGTTTTAATGCTCTATCTGGGGCAAAGTCGAATACATAACATGTTTCTTTAACAACTGTTTTTTCATTAGGATTTAAGCTATCAGGGTTTTTGACTGTCCAAGGTGATTGAACCCTGAATGCTGATTGAAAATATGTTTCAGGACTTGCTGTATCTCTTAGCATAAATATTCCACCCCATTCTGGAACTGTAACTCCTGTTGTAAGTTTTCCACATGAGAGTGTAATTGTTTTTGTGTCAAATCCATTTTTAATAGCTTTTTCAACAGGTTTTAGTGCATCAACTCCCATTCCTGCTTCATTTCCTGCACAGACAATAACGTCATATTCTTGATAAAATGGATGGTTTTTCAATAAATTTCCCATAGCCTTACAACTTGCAACAGAAGGTAGAAACCAAAATGTATGATTTAGTGCATTTAATAATCTTATGTCAGAGTAAGGCATTGGTGGCTTTTTCCCAATTTTTAATTCATCAAGAGTAGATGGTTTATACTGACCTCTGATTAGATTTAACCAATTTACAATTTCTTTTTCATATTTAAATTGTGGATATCCATTATTATCATGAGCGCTAAAGAATTCATTTAAAGAAAATTCCTCATATTCTCCTCCTAAAGCTATGTGTTTAATTTCATCAGGCATTTTATATGTCATAAGAACCATTTTGGGAAGTTCTATGTAAGGATTATTCTCTCCTTCCCAGTTGGCTTTTTCTCGTTGTTCGTCTGTATAAGTCCAGTTAAAAATTTGATCTTCCAGGAATTCTCCGTTATTTAATGCTCTAAATGGTGTTCCAGATAGGTATAAATATGCTTCTGTTGTTAATGGCATTTGTTCTTCATCATAATATTCTAATCCTTCACCATTTTGTTTAGATTGTTCTTTTTTATCTTCTGCATCATATAAATCTTTTGCTGAATCTCTCCAAGCTCCAAAATGGTATTCATCAAGGATAATACAATCCCAATTTATCAAGTGAATAATTTCATTACGTGGTTTAATTCCACCTGCTTCAGTTTTTCCTAAAACATCCTGAAAACTTGCGAACCATACAAAAGGTTTGTGACGGTTTATATCTTTGTATTGCAAACCATCCCTTGAAATAAACTGCCATTCTTGAAAATCAACATGAGATTTTAAATCTTCTTCCCAAGAATTTTGAACAGCAGGCTTAAAAGTAAGAACCAACACTTTTTTCCATCCCATTTCTTTTGCTAATTGGTAGCTTGTAAAAGTTTTACCGAAACGCATTTTTGCATTCCATAAAAAGTGTGGAGTTTTGTTTTCTCTTTCGTAATTGTATTTTCTGAAATATTCACTTGTAACCTTAACTGCTCTTTCTTGTTCAGGACGCATTTTAAAATTCGCGATACGTTTGGTTACGTCTGTTTTATGATTTCTAACAGCAAATATTGCTTGTTTAACTTCTTGTAAGGTACATTCAAACCATTCTGAATGTTCAAACCTAAAACAGTTCATTCTTTCTAAAACTTTATGTACATCTTTATCAGTAAAATAAGTTCCGTCTTCTCGGATAGCTATTTCATCTAGCAAAATTTCAAATGGATTTTCTATTGGTTTATTTGTTCCGAACTGCTCTGATATTCTTTCATAAGCTGTTTTTGTCGTATAACCAACTTTTATTAATCCGTTACCGTTTCTTTTTCCTTTCCAAGGTACATTTTTGTATTGTGGTTCTGTATATGCGTATATGCGTGGTATTTTGTTCCCTGATAGTATATTTGCCATAAAATATTTACCCCTACTCCATAGGTCTAATCATAGACTCAATAAAATCAATTTCTTCTTGAGTTAAACCATATTTTTTATACAACTTTTCATCTGTCCACTCTTCGTTGAAATCTTGTAGTG
>CALUWB010000091.1 GCA_944324375.1 Candidatus Gastranaerophilales bacterium
TGCCATAATCTGCTCTCCTCGGGACTTTTTCTTATTTGAAGTTATTTGATTTAACTTACATATATATAAAGTATATATCTTTCAAAAACTTGCTTTTTTTATAACACAAATTTTTTATTCTGTTACATTTGTTTACAATTATTATTCAAATCCTTATATAACAAGGGTTTTGAAAGAAAGGATTCCATTATGGATAAAGAAACTATTCAAAAATATGCACCGACTATTCTTGTCATAATTGCTTTGTTTTTTCAGTACAACGTTTTTGTTACGCCACAACAACTGGAAGTTAAGCATCGAGAAATTTTAGAAGAGATTTCTATGAAGTATGCTACCAAAGAACAAAATTCTGCGATGAAAGAACAACTGAGCGATATGCAGAAAAAAGTCGATAAAATCTATGAAGTAATTATTAATGAAAGGGCTAATTATGAGTTTAACTGAAATTGAATATGGTTCATTAGCTTCTTCTGCTGTATTGAATAACAATTTTCAATTCTTGCAGGATAAGATTACTGAGCTTTCTGTATTAATCACATCTGAAACTTCTTCGTTTTCATCAAGCGTTGCAACACTTAATAATAGTGTTAATCAGCTATTGAGTTACAAAGAATCATTTATTCCTATAGGTACAATTATTGCTTCTCAAGCTCCTGAAATCCCATCAGGATATCTTTTGTGTGATGGTTCAGAAATAAAAATTGAGGAGTATCAAGATTTGTATAATGTGATAGGTACTACTTATGGTCAATCTGATAGTACAAGTTTTTGTATTCCTGATTTAGCTGCAAGAACTGTTTTTGGTGTATCAGAAGGAAATGATTTGGGTGAATACTTAGAAGCTGGTTTACCTAATATTACTGGTTCTATAAGTGTTTCCAATTTGTGGGTACATTCTAATGAATCATCGGGTGCATTTACAAATGCGTATGTTGGAAGAACGAATAATGCTGGTGATGGTGGAACAGGTGCTCAATGCCATAAATTTGATTTTGATGCTTCCCGTTCTAGCAAAATTTACGGAAAAAGTAGTGCTGTTCAACCTGCTTCTGTTGTTACTAATTTCTTAATTAAGTATTAGAAAGGAGTTATTTTAAATGAAAGTATATATATATGATTCTGAAACTAAGGAATTTAAAAATGAGTATTCGCCTCAAAAAAATCCTAAAAAAGTCGGTGAATACTTGCTTCCTAGATTCTCTACGATAATAAAACCCGAGAAAAAAGAAGGGTTTGTGCCTGTTTTTGATGGTAATAAATGGGTTCTTGAACCTGATTTTAGGGGGAAAGAAGTGATTTATTTAGAATCAGGAATAATCGAAACTTATGAAAAAATTGGGGAATTACCTCAAGGGGTAATGTTATTAGATGAGTATAAAAAATCTGATGAGTATGTTCAAAAAATGAACTTACAAGAAAAAGAAAAACAAATCCAAGAAATTAAAGCACAGATAGATTCTCTTGATTTAAAAAGGATTCGTGCGCTATCTGAACCTGAAGAAAAATCTGATGGGGTTACTTGGTTAGAGTTTTATACTCAGCAAATTGTTGAACTTAGACAAAAATTACAGGAGTTATAATATGGCATTATTTATTGATGATGATGGAACTATCACGATGTTTCAAGGTGATAGTGGTGAAATTGTTGTATCAGGGTTAGATCCTGACAAAAGTTGTGACGTATATTTTGCTATACAAACGAAAAAAAGAGTTCCTGTTGGTTCTGAATTGATGGTTAAATCAAATTTTTCAGATACAGTAACTTTTGTTCTTACAGCAGATTATACGGATTTGTTAACTGTTCCTAAAAATAAAGAGTATGAGATTTATCAGTATGGAATCAAAATCTGTTCTGATGAAAATGAAGATACTGTTTTTATCGCTAATGGTGATTATGGTGCAGTTAATCAGTTGATAATTTACCCGAAAAAAGTTGAAGGAGTGTAAGAATTATGAATTTATCTGAATTTATAAAAAAATTATTTAAAAAAACAACTACAAAAATAGTTGAATATGTTGACAAAGAGCTTGAAAACCAAGAAAAGAAAACACAAGTTGATGCTGCTGTAACCGATTGGTTGACTGATAATGTTGATGAACTCGGTACGGTACAAAAATTTGTTGTTGCTCAATATGTTATTCCGACTATTCCTATTATTACTCAGGCAATTTATGATTGTTTGAAACAAAAGATAGAAGGTTTTACGGTATAATGGTTAATTACAAACTCTTAAAAAAACAAAAAGAGTTTATCGAAATCCCACATGAATTTCCCCTTGATGTAGCAATATATCAAGGGGGATTCGGGAGTGGTAAAACTTGGTGCGGCTCTTTGTTAGGTATTCTTATGGCTAAAAAATACCCCGGATCAAGAGGATTAGTCGGAGCTAAAGAATACGAACTTGTTAGAAAAACAACTCTTATTACTTATTTGGAACATCTTGAACAATTAGGTTATGTTGAGGATAAGGATTATTCTTATAACAAAATAGATAAAATAATTAAGTTTAAGAATGGCTCTGAAATCTTGTTTTCTCAACTTGATGATGAAGAAAAATTTAAATCACTAAACTTGCATTGGGCAGAAATTGAGGAGGCCTCTCAAATCGCTGATTCTTCCTTCAAACAACTATTAGGTAGGTTAAGAAACACTTATCGTGGTGATAATTGGATAGACTTTCGTTATCGTTTGTTTGGACATACTAACCCACAACCTAATAAAGATTGGATTTGGAAAAGATTTGTACAAGACAAAAAACCTAATTATAGGCTTGTTATAGCTCCTACAACTGATAACACTTTTCTCCCTAAACATTTCGTTGAGTCATTAAAAGAAAATTATGATGAAGATTATTACAGAATTAATGTGTTGGGAGAGTTTGGTGATTATTCTTCCGGACTTGTAGTAAAAGGATTTTCTGATGAAAATCTAAAACATTTCAAATACAATCCTGATTTACCTATACATATTACTTGTGATTTTAACGTGGATCCGATGTGTTGGTGTTTAGCTTATAAAGATGATGAAAATGTTTATTTTTTTGATGAAATTGTGATTGAAAATACTACAACTCAACAATGTATAGACGAATTTATAAGACGATATCCAAAACATAAATCTGAAATTATAATCAATGGTGATGCATCAGGAGATAATAGAACTACTCAAAGTGAGTATACTAATTATGCTATTATAAGAAATGCTTTAAAATCTTATGGTTATAATTTTAAATTTAGGTTGCGTCCATATAACCCTCCTATTTTGTCAAGGATACAGGCATTTAATGCAAAAGTAAAAAATTCTTTGGGCGAAAGGCATTTATTTATTGACGAGAGAAGATGTAAACAGCTTCTTTATAACATATATAATCTCTCTTTCAAGGAAGGTACAAGTATTGTTGATGTTCCAACATTTACACAAATCAAAACTAATAAAGATTTCAAATATTTGGAGCATCCATTTGATGCTGCAAGTTATTTAACAGAATTCTATTGGAAAATTAAATAAATTCAGCCGGAGAAATTTCTCCGGCTGAATTGTTTCTATTTTGAACTTTGTTTATACCTATATTAAGCTTGAAATATTATGGTGTACAGAATATAAAATAAAGCATAAATATAACAAATATAAATGCAAGTAAATTCCCAATATTCCAAATTCTTCCATATATTTTGTTTTCTGTGAAGAATTTGTTCTTTATTTTGTTTTTTAAGAAAAATTCAATAATGGCAATTACAAGAATAATTGGGAATATACAGCCGTAAATTAATATTGCAAGAAACATATACATCCCAGAACCTGAAATATCATAATTTGTTATGAAAGATAATGCAAAGTGAGTATTAATTATGACAGCTATACTCCAAAATACGAAC
>CALUWB010000092.1 GCA_944324375.1 Candidatus Gastranaerophilales bacterium
TAAAAACAGAACAAGATGATTTGAAAAAAGTTATAAACGATAACGTTGATTTAACATTCAAATTATTTAGCTAATAGATAAATAAAACAGGCATATGATAAATAAATCATATGCCTGTTTTCTAGATTGATATATTAACTACTTACGCAGCTTTTTTACAATTAATTTCAGAAATTAAATATTCAGCAACCCATTCAAAATCTTTATTATTTTGAGCTGCTTTTTTAAGATATTCAACAGATGGAGAACCTATTCTGATAAGAGTCATTGCAACAACTCCTCTTTTAATCCCTCTTACTACTTGTAATTGGTTAACTAATTCTGGAACTGCTGAACTTCCGATATCTACTAATTTATTTTCAATAATATTTTTATCTGTATCATTTAATTTTGATAATAGTTCTGAAACTGTTTGCATATCTTTAACCTCATCTATATTATTATTTACATTATCATTATAAGGTAAAAAATACGCATATTAAGATTTCCTTATAAAATCTTTATATCTCTAATATTTTTCATAAAAGCGTTCAAAATACGCTTGTGGATGAGAACAAAGTGGACATTTTTCAGGCGCACATTTAGATATCAAAATAAACCCACATTTGCGACATATCCATTGAGTTTCCTGTGTTCTATTAAAGTATTCATTATTTTCTACAAGTTTTAATAATTCTGAATATCTATGAGAATGATGCTTTTCTACTTCGATGATGTGGTTAAATAATGAAGATATCGCTTTATATCCTTCAGAAGCTGCAATTTCGGCAGAGTTTCTATATATATTTTCCCACTCATCTTTTTCTCCCAATAATGCTGCTTTTAAATTATCTTTGGTGCTGCCAATAAAGAACGGGTATTTTGCATTTACTGTTTTCATCCCTTCAGGAATGTGTTGGTAGAATAACTTTGCATGTTCTCTTTCATTTTCAGCTGTTTCTAAAAATATCTCGGCAATTCTTTCATAACCTTCTTTTTGGGCTATTTTTGAGTACATTGTATATCTATTTCTTGCTTGTGATTCTCCTGCAAATGCATTTAATAATTCTTGTTCTGTTTTTGAGCCTTCCATAATATTATTTCTCCTTTTTATTATGGTATAACTCAAAAAACTAATAATTTAATGCGACGAATTGGCAATATACTTTGCTATACCTTCTCCCATTGAAAAACAACTTGGAATTATTCTTAAAGCTGCTTGAGATTCAAAATCTGTTGATATACAACGTCCAACAACATACAAATTGTCGTAATCATCTGATATTAAGGATTCTATTGGTAATGTGTATCCATTTGTTTTTTCTAATACTGATGAATTTTTTTTGCTTGAATGAATATCAACAGGATAGTCTGATATTAAACATGGATTTTCAAATTTTTTACCTGTTTTTAAATCATTAATTGTATAAATATATTTCCCCTTTAATCTTCTGGAAACTCTTACTCCAAGGGTATTTGCTATTGATGAAATATAGGCATTTTCAAATCCTAATAGATATGTTTTGCAAAAATTCCCAATTCTTAAAATACTCTGTCTTGCTGATTGTAATGCTTTTGAACGTTGAATTGGGTCTAATGGGTTTATTTCAGGCTCTGAAACTATCCTTGGGCAGTTGAAGGCCAATGAACCAGGCATTCCAGGGATTGTAAATACTTGAAAATAACTAGTGTCCTTATATTTCAGTATTTTCTTCTTTACTGCATCATCAAAGAAAGGTTTTAAAGCCCAATTCCTATTTGTATCCCAAGTATATGCAGTAGATAAATGTATCTGTCCATCTATAATAGCTGATGTAGTAACATTTCTATCTTTGTCAAACTCCATAATCCAATTAGAAAATTTTTCTAAATCAATCCCACTCATAATAAATCTTAAATTATTGGGCTGTAATTCATTTGTTTTGTTTAAAAAATTGCAATTAATTTTTTTTGAAAAATTACAATCTCCAGTTGCATCTACAATGTTATTCGTTTCGATATATTCCAATAATATATCTGAGTTGATTTTTATAGCTTTAACGTGATTTTTTTCACAAATAACATCTTCTATTTCAGTATCAAATAAAATATCAACTTTCGCTTGATTCATCATTTCATCAAGAGCAACCTTTAATAATTCTGGATTAAACCAGCCTTTGTTGCCATCAAAATATGTGACTTGACCTCCCATAGTTGATAATTTTTTTACGAGTTTTTTATAAAAGTCAGTATTATCTTTTGAAATAGTGTTCATTGCTGGAGTAACAAGTCCACCTGTCATTGAACCTCCGAGGTAAGAATTTTTTTCTATAATTAATGTTTTAAGACCAAGTTTTCCTGAGGTATATGCACAAGCACAACCTGCCGTTCCTCCACCTACAACTATAACATCGTATTTCATTTTTTACCTCTATCTTTCAAGTATTTTGATGACGTAATTAATTTAGATTCTTCAACTTCTTTTTTTCTTGTATTAATTATTTCATTGGCAGTACAAGATAGATTTACATCTCTATATGGTATCCCTGCTCTTGTTTTTAATAACCCCAATTCAAATTCTGTAAGTTTATTAATAATTTTTGATTTATTTTTTGAAGCAATTGTCCCGATAGATTTGTTTTCTTTATTTAGTATTTTACCTACAAAAAATCCTGCTTCAATCAATGTATTTCGAACTAAAACAGAGTTTGAATATGTTAATAATACACAGTTTTCATTTGATAGTTTATATAATTCCTTTATAAAGTCTAAACTCCAAAGTTGTGGACATTTATCAGTTGTGAATGCATCTAAGAATATAACATCATATTTGTTTTTAAGTTTTTTAACAGTGTTTCTAGCATCATCAATATAAAAGTTAAATTTAATTCCGTTTTTAGAACTCACTTTGTATCGTTTCGATAAATACTGATAATATATATTATGTAAATTCAGGCGATTTTGAGGCTCGCTAATGGTATTTATCCTATTTTTTTGATAAAATTTGCCTATTTTTATCATTTTGGCGTCTAAATAAGGAGCAAATTTTGAGTTATCTAGTATAGATTTTAAATAAAAATCTTGTTTGAACTCTTCGAACAAATTTTCCATTAAGATTTTATTAACCCAACTATCTATTTTATATTTTTTGTATTTACCAATACGTGCATGTTTATTTTTAGGTTTGATAAAGTAATCTTTTAATGTGTGATTTGTTTTAATAAATGGTGATAATAAAATTAAATTTTTGTCAATTTCTAAACAATCAAATAATATATTTTTTTTATTAGAGTTGAAATTTAAAAAGGCTTTTGAATTATAACCAAGTCCATAACAAATATCTAAAACTTTAATATTATCTTCTAATCCCAAATTAGGTGTAACAAATTTTTCATATGCTTCAGTTAATGCTCCATATCCTGAATGATATATGTCATTAAATTCTTCGCTATATAATCCGACTGAGCCATCACCTGTTATGTATGGTAAAAAACTATCCATATTTTAATTTTATCAAGTGTAATTTTATAAAACAAATTATTACTTTTTTGTAAAATATTATAAGTATATATCGAATAGATAATTATAATAAATTATTGGTATATACCGAAACGATTATTTATGGATTTATTTTTTTTTAAATTTATTTTAATATATAAAAATTTTATATTTAAAAAAATTAAAAAATTATTTTTTATCCAAATAGTTTAAATGTTCTATCTACGTTGTCTTTTATAACAGTTTTTAATGTATCTATTTCTGTTTTAATAGCGTTTCTTTCATTTTCTAAATGAGCTAATTCAACATCATATTTTTTGTCTTTAT
>CALUWB010000093.1 GCA_944324375.1 Candidatus Gastranaerophilales bacterium
ATAAAAGAAGTAAGTGATTTGTGGGGAGAAGGGTATGCTGTTGACATAAATAAAAATTTTAAAATTAAAAATTTTAAAAAAAATAAAAGACATGTTTATGGCCTAACTTCTCAAAAAGGAAATTATAATTATATACAACCAGATAATGTTCTTGGACTTGTAGAGTTTATTGAAAATAAAGATTCAAACAAGATAAGTTTTTTACAAGTTAGTCCAGAAAATCAAGCATATCAGTTTGGAAGACCAGACTATAAAAAAATTGGGACTCGAATTATTGATCTGTTAAAAAAAATGTATTCCTCTAAGCCAATGAAACTTCATTCTGCATTTAGTGCAAAGTTTTTTTATTTAAAGAATGGTTTTAAAAAAGATATGAGTTCTAATGATAAATTGGATTATGTATGGAACGAATTATAAAATGGAGGTTTTAATAAATGAATAGTATAAGTTTTAAGGGACGTTATATAAATTCAGTAAATATAAAACAGAATGAAGGACAAAATTATAAATCAGTATCTTCTTCATTTGTTGAATTAAATCCAAAAGATCGTAATGATATTTCGGTTTTACGAGAATTACAAAAAAAATGGGGAGGACAATATACTTATACTATTTATGACGATGCATTAAGATCTTCATATAGTACAAATTCTAATTCTAAATATTTTGCATTAACAACTCAAAAGAAAGATTTTCATAAGTTAGATAATGAAAAAGTTTTAGGAATTGTTGATTTGGCCGAAAATAAGGATGTAAATTTTTTAAATTTTATTCAAGTTAATCCTAAATATATTACTAAAAAACCTAATAGTCCTTTAATGAATAAAATTCTAAGTTTTGTATCAAAAAATAAAACTCAAGTTGAATCTCCGAATGAATATAAAGGAATTGGTTCAGCGATATTAAACTCTTTGAAACAAATATCAAATAAATCTCTCATATTAATGGCAACAGGAGATGAAAAAGAATTTTTCAAAAAAAATGGCTTTAAAAAGGAAAGTTTCTTATATCCAAATCATTATATTTGGTTAAAAAAATAAATTTGCTATTTATATGTAATAATTGCATTAGCAAAAAATATATTTACTTGCTTTATATAAATATGAATCAAGTAAGTTTTAAAGGTACATTTGTTAACCCAATAAATATAAAAAAGTTAGAAGGAAATAAATATGAAAATTTCCCAGCTTCTTTTGTAGAATTAGATCCAAAAAAATCACAAGATCTTATGGCTTTAGAAACAATTCATAAAAGATGGAATCAGTCATTTAGTTCTATTATTTATAATTCAGCGTTTTGTTCATCTGTTAATCCTAATAAATCTAAGCATTTTTATGCTTTAACTTCGCAAAAAGATAATTTTGAACATATGAATCCTGATAAAATTTTAGGTGTCGTTCAATTTAATAATATTTCTAAATATAACAGAATAGATTTTTTGCAAGTAAATCCAATGTATATTACAGGTAAATCAAAAAGTTTTATTTCTAAATTATTTTCATCAAAAAATAGTCAAAAAAGAAATTTATTATCTTTTACAAGAATCGGTTCTGCAATATTAGATTCTTTAAAACAACTAACTGATAAGTCTATAGATTTATATTCTATGCCTGAAGCAAAAGGGTTTTATCGAAAAAACGGATTTGTACGTAAATCATTTTTTGATTCTCATTTTTATGTTTGGAGAAAAAAGTAATGAATATATCTTTTAAAGGTCATTATATATGTGATTCACAAGTAAAAAGGAATAATAAACCTTGTGCTTTATCCTTTGTTCAAATTGATACAAAAAATAAGTCTGATATTGCAGCATTAAAAGAATTAGATTATATGTATGAAAGAAAGAGCTATTTTGGTGATATTTCTGATAATGCATCTTTAGATTACAGGTGCAATATATCTTTTAATGATAAAAAATATTATGTTTTAACTTCTCAAAAAAGAGATTTTGAAAAACTAGATTCTGATATGATTTTAGGAGCTGTACAAGTTGAACCTCATGAAAATTGTAATGAAATAAATTATTTACAAGTCATACCTGAACAAAATTATTTCAATCCTGAACGAGAATATAAAAATCTTGGTTCTTCAATTGTTAATACTATAATGAAGCTTTTTCCTGAGAAGAAACTGATGTTATATTCAAGTAACTCTGCAATTAACTTTTATAAAAAATTAGGCTTTACTCAAGACAAATCTGAAACCAGATTTAACAAGTTCTTTTTTGATAAAAATATGTAAATATATTAAAATTATATTGTAATTTATTTTGTCATGTGCTAGTATTTAAGTACAATTTATAAACTTACAAGGAATTAAGAATGGAAGACAAGTTGTTGAGTATTAGCTCTCAAGTTAATATTATTGAGAGTTTGTCAAGAATTTTATTAGAAATTATTCGTGATGGACAAAATATAAAAAAATTTGATAGTGCAAATTTAGCCCAGATAATTTTGAATGAAATTTTGAAAGTTAAAAATGATATTAATGATATAGAGTTAGAATTAGGTATATAAATTACAGAGCTTGTGCTACATATTTGATATTTTCATCTGTAATATTTGCTAAGGCCTCTTTTTTATATTCATCTGTTAAACAATTCATTGATTTTAATATAGTCATTGCTTTTAAAATAACTGTTTGATTTTTTCCACTTAATAAAGAAGCAATACTATCTTTATCTTTTATGAGTTCCATTGCAAAATATATGAAATCACTTTCTTCATATAGTTCTTCATACTCAAATGAGGTATATTTATTCATGTCTATAGAATTTAATAGAATATTGATATCATTTACTTCATTCTTTGTATTTTTATCTTCATCAAATAAATATTCTTCATTTTCAACAAATAGGTTAAATTTTTCTTTTGCCATTTGAAGAGCAATAGCAATAGGTCCTGTTGGTGAAGCTTTTATCATCGTATCAATCATATTGTAGAATTCATAATCAATAATCTGAGAAATTGGTATAAGTTCTACAAGTCCATTTAATATGTAGCAAAAAGCTAGAATTGCATCATCATTATATTCGGTGTTTAAAAGTGAAATTAGTGGTGTTAAAAAAGGTATTTCACTTGCAATATTTTCAGCCATGGCTGATTTTTTCATTGTATTGAATAAATTTTTTAGAGCATTTGTGTCTTGGTAGTTTACAAGAAATTTAACCGTTGCATATTGCTCAAAACTATCTTGAGAATTTAATTTTTGAATTGCTTGATTATATGAATCTTTATCATTTAATTTTGCAAGTGCTCTAGCGCAATTTGTTGCTAAATCTGTATTTTGAGAATATGCATATTTTCTTAAATCTTCTAATGCAGATTTATTTTCAATATACGAAAAGAAGCTTGCCGAATAAGTTTTTTCTGATTCTGTTCCATTTTTTAGATATTCAAGCATTTTATCTTCAACATCTTTATCTGCATATTGGGCCAATGTTGATGAAATAAACTCATCATAATATGGAGAATAAATATTTAGAAATTGGAATAAGTTTTTAAAATTGTTTGCATTGCATGCTTTAGCAAGCCTTTGAGCTACATTTTGTTTAATAAAATCAAACAAAAAATCATCTTTGGATACTAATTCTTTGAATAGTTCCACATCAGGATTATTAATAATAC
>CALUWB010000094.1 GCA_944324375.1 Candidatus Gastranaerophilales bacterium
GTGAGTCTATCCTTGTCATCCCCATGCCGGAAGATGTATAATTGTTCATCATACAAGCATAAAGGCTGTGTGACATCGGTTCATCAAAATCGGTACACAGCCTTTATGTATTGCTCATATACGTTTCCTTGTAATTCTCCTAAAGCATCCTTCTGTTTAGTTTTAACTGTGCTGATACTTCTTTGTTGGTTTGATCGGACCAATATCTTTGTAATATTATGATTTAGTTGTTTTTATAATTGTGTCATTATATAAACTCCCATCATATTCCTTATATCGAGCATTTTTATATATCTCGACTAGTTTCTTACTATAATCTTGGATTAACCAATTAGATTGATTTGTTAAGTTAGTTACCAAGATTCCACTCCCCAATATACCCGGATTGCAATCAATTGTATCATTTTTTATAACATTCATTATTAATTCCGTACACGTATAATTATCAATTCCTGCCTCACTCAATTTTTTTGATATATATTTATTGAGTACTAGTTTATCATTGATAGTCATATATCCATACCATAGCAAACATTTCATACCTAATTTTGTGGCATGAATTAATACATCAAGATAAGTCTTTCCGTCTTCATTTGCCTTATCTATTTCATAAGGATCTATATGCAAAAAAGTTGATTTTGGCAGTAACGGTAATAATTTCAATACTTCATTAAGTGAATCACAATTAAATGTATCTATTTGTGATTCAATAGCGTGTTTTCTTGCAAATGACATAATATTATTTAATGCCTCTTGCTCTAAATCAAAAAACAAATACCTCTGAACACTATTTTGTAACATTTTAATGGCTAATGCAGGGGAGCCTAAATAGTTTTCATTAGCCATACTTTCATTCTCCAACTGGTAATAAAAAGAGTTCTTCAAAATAGAATCTTCCTGTGCTTTATTCAAGAAATGATAAATACCATATTCCTGTTCAGGAGTGTGCGCCATTGTATAAATGGCGCACGCTGAATTTGTTTCCACATATACTTGTGGTTTCTCTATTTTAAGCACTTCGCAGAGAACAAGATGTTTAAGTACATCTGGCTGTTTTCCAAAATGAGTATAAGTTATCATAGTAATTTCTGTTTATCATTATGGAGGCAATATTAAGCTGTAGAAAACAAAAAAGCCTTGACGAAAATCAAGACTTCTATTTTTGCTGTAATTTTTTACGGATTCTACTTAGTGTTTCAGGTGTTACACCAAGAAAAAGTGCTATTTCTTTTAAAGTTATTAGTTCTTGTAAATTAGGACATCGTTTCATTAATGCCTGATAGCGTTGTTCTGGGGAATCGCAATAGAAACCTAATAAACGTTGGTATATTTCCGCAAACATGGTTTCTGCAATATATCTGCCTAGACGCTGTGTATCCATGTCAGTTTCCCAAAACTGGTTAAGTTCACTTAATGGTAACAAATAAATCTCACAGTCAGTTGTTGCCTGTATGTTAACTGTTGCAGCCGTTTTATTAATTAAAGAGGGATAATCGCATACGCAATCATTTTTAAAACTGTAACCAACAATCCATTCGTTACCATTTGTATCTATGCGAGTAAGGCGAAATATACCTGACAAGACAAAGCCTATATGATTCGTTTTTTCATTTTGACGGACCATATATTCTTTTTTTCTCAGTATTTTTGGTATTCCTTTTTCAAGAAATAACTTTTCTAATCTCACAGTGTTTATACTTTTATTCGCATTAAACTTATCCATGTTAAATACTTTAGTGATGCAAAGATAAATGAATGATAGCTAGATAGGGTAGGGTTTCAATAAAAAGATTTATCTTTGTGATAGAGCTATTTAAAAAACAATGGGATGTATAGCCGACTAAAGAAATTCATTTGTTTTTACATTAATTTAGCTCCATTAATCAACTATTGCTTTATGAAACATGTAAATATCTTATCTATTATAGAAGCTCATCAAGAATTAAATCATGCGCTCTTTCAAAAGCTAATGAATAGTTATGAAATAAATAGTGCTATAAAAGACTACGAGCTTAACGCTTTAGCTTCTTTTGTTAGGACATTGCTAAAAACGAATGGCGACCAGTTTATTATTAATAATTATTATGTAGGTTATTCAATTCCACAAATTGGGAAAGAATTTGATTTGCTGAGATTTGGAAATAATTATATTATCAATATTGAGATAAAAACTGAAAGTTCTGTTGAAAAAGTATTGAAACAACAAAAGAAGAACAAATACTATCTCAGTTTTTTAGGAAAAGAACTTCTTATTTATACTTATGTTCTAAATGAAAATAAGTTATATAAGTTTATAAACGAAAACTCTAATGAAAGTGCAGTAGAAGTAACATTTGATGAATTATGCAACTCGTTATTATTCCAAGAAGTGGTAACTTTTAATAATGTCGATGATTTGTTTAATCCATCAGACTATTTGGTCTCACCATTTAATTCGCCTGAAAAATTTATAAAAGGAGAGTATTTTCTTACGGTTCAACAAGAGAATATATGCAATGATATTGCGAAAAAATTGTCTGACACTACAACGAACTTTATAGCTTTAACAGGTAATGCTGGCACTGGTAAAACATTACTTACTTACCATATTGCAAAAGAATTCATTCACAAAAAACAAAAAGTGCTTATATTACATTGTGCTTCACTCAATGGAGGACACGAAATTTTAAAAGATAAATATAATTGGAGTATATATATGTCTAAATACGCCCCTGAAATAACTAATTTTGATTTAATCATAATTGATGAGGCTCAACGAATGTATCCATCACAATTCGACAAATGTATAGCTGAGGTTCGTAGCCTTGATAAGAAATGTATATTTTCATATGATGAAAATCAATATTTGCATGATAATGAGAAAAACTATCATATTAAAGAAAGAATCGAAAAAGAATTGTCATGTACTCCGTATAAATTAACTGATAAAATTAGAACTAATAAAGAAATTTCATATTTCATAAAACAACTATTTAGTCTTAAGAAGAATATTTCTAATGTAAGTTACCCAAACATAGAACTTACGTATTGTAAAGATTATTATTCTGCAAAATCTTTGTTATGCGAATTATCAAGACGAAATTGGAAAGTGCCTAATTATACACCGGGAACATATTCTACATTCCGCTACGAATCATACATGTCAAGTGATAAAGAAAGTGCACACTCCGTGATAGGACAAGAATTTGATAATGTGGTAATAGTTATTGACGACAGTTTTAAATATAATGCTTTAGGAGATTTGGTTGCAGACAATTGTTATTATTCCCAAAGACAAATGTTATACCAAATCATCACTAGAACAAGAAAGAAGCTACATATTGTAATAATTAATAACGAATATATGTTGAATAGATGTTTAGATATCATTAATCAAAGATATTGATAAATAACTTTTATATTAATGGAGACCTTTTTGTTTTGAAGAATAACCTTTGAATAAAATTATTCTTTTTGTAAGTAAATCCCTTGTATTTCTGACTAAAAATAACTTTTTCTCCTTTTTAGCTGACACAGTAAAATGGATTTCTCGTACATTTTAGGAGAAAAAGGAAGCATTTTCCTGCTCTTTCGGTAC
>CALUWB010000095.1 GCA_944324375.1 Candidatus Gastranaerophilales bacterium
GATGATATAATAGCAAGTGATGGAACAGAGAATTATCCAATATTAAATGAAATAGAACAGAAATTATTTAATAAATCATCACCAGAAAAAAGTCTTCATTCTCGTATAGTAAATATAGAAAAGAAGTTATTTAATAAAAGCTATGATACAGAAGATTATTACACACGAGTTGAAAGAATTAAGGCTGAATACTATAACCAAAATCCTCCAATTGCTAATAATTGGGATAATGATAATTATGGGGACAGTTATGGTCGGGATTATACAGCTTACAACGATACGGAGCCGGATATTCAATCTTATTACACTCCTCCTACAATGAGGAACTGGAACAGTAAAAATCAAGGTCCATATAGTACCTATAGTCCAAAAGATGAATATGAATTGGCAGCATTAGAAGAGAGAATATTAAACAATACTTATCCTAATGATACAGTTAATGATAGATTATCAAGATTAGAGAATAAAGTATTTGAAACAGATTTTTTCTATGATGATGCAAAAATACGAATAGATAGACTAGCAAGTGTATCAAAGGCAAAGAAAAGTTCTCATAAATACGATAACAACAGATTTTACTCAAAATTGAACACAGCAGTATCAATAGGTTCAATGTTGTTAATGGTATTAGCGTTTATATTATAAATACCTATCCTTGAGCGTTAGCACCAGATACAATTTCAATAAGTTCTTGAGTAATTGCACCTTGACGAGCTTTGTTATAATTAACAGTTAAATTAGCAATCATTTCTTCAGCGTTATTTGATGCAGCAGACATAGCTGTCATTCTTGATGCTAATTCACTTGCATTAGCTTCTAATAGAGCTTGATAAATTGAATTTGTAATGTACATTGGTACAATCTTTTTAAGAATACTATCAGTTGATGGAATAAATTCCATAAGAGGATCAGGTTCACCTGTTTTTTCTGTTTCTTCTTCAAGTTTTACAGGTAAAACAGTCCAATCTTGTACAGAATATGACATCATATTATTAAATCTAGTTGTAATAATTTCAATTTTATCAATTTTTTTATTAATAAAATCATCAGCCAAATCTTCAGCAACCATATGAGCACCAGAAGGAGTAGGATCATTTGCAATAGCTAAATAAGTTTTAGCAATTTCTATATTATCATTTTTATGTTTGAATGCTGAAATACCCTTTTGTCCAATAATATAAAGAACAACATTTTTACCATCTTCTTTATATGATTGAATTTTTTTCAAAATAGCTCTAACGACATTTGCATTATAAGCTCCTGCAAGTCCTTTATTAGAAGAAATAAGTACAAGACCTACAGTATTTATCTCCCTTTTTGTTAATAAACCAAAGTAATTATTAAGGCTGTCTTCAATTTTTTCTCCAGATTGAGAAATTTCATTGACAGTAGAAAGCATTTTTCTAAAAAGTGATAACAATTCAACAGCAAAAGGTCTTGCAGCTTTAACAGACGATTCAGCTTTTTTAACTTTAGCAGCAGCAACCATTTTCATTGCTCTTGTAATTTTTTTAGTATTTTCAACACTACTAATTCTACTTTTAATATCTTTTAAATTTGCCATAACTTTTCCTTTGATTTATTAATATCAGGCGAGATACAATTCTCGCCTGAAAATAAAATTATAAACTAGCTTTGTAGTTATCAAGTTCTTTTCTAAGAGCTTCCATATCAGCGTCTTCAAGATTAGAACCATCGTTTAATCTTTGAGCTAATTCAGGAAGTTTAGTATTAAAGAATTCAAACCAACCTTCTTTGAAAGATTGAATATCTTTGTTATCAACATCATCAAGATAACCTTCGTTCGCAGCAAACAATATAGAAACTTGGTTTGCAACAGATAAAGGTTTGTATTGAGCTTGTTTAAGAACTTCAGTAAGTTTTTGCCCTTTAAGAAGTTGTTTTTTAGTTGTAGCATCTAAGTCTGATGCAAATTGAGCGAAAGCTTCTAATTCTCTAAACTGAGCAAGGTCAAGTCTTAATTTTCCTGCAACTTTTTTAATCGCTTTAGTTTGAGCAGCACCTCCAACACGAGATACAGAAATACCTGCGTTAATAGCTGGTCTTATACCTGCGTTAAATAATGATGACTCAAGGAAAATTTGACCGTCTGTAATTGAAATAACGTTTGTTGGAATATATGCAGAAACGTCACCTGCTTGAGTTTCAATAATAGGAAGAGCAGTAATACTACCACCACCTAATTCATCAGAAAGTTTAACAGCTCTTTCTAATAATCTTGAGTGTAAGTAGAATACATCACCAGGATATGCTTCACGTCCAGGTGGTCTTCTCAATAACAAACTCATTGCACGGTATGCTTGAGCTTGTTTAGTCAAATCATCATATATGATAAGAACATGTTTACCTTGTTCCATAAATTCTTCAGCAATAGCAACCCCAGCAAAAGGTGCAATATATTGAAGAGGAGCAGGTTCGTTTGCTGTAGCAGAAACAATAATAGAATATTCCATAGCTCCATGGTTTTCAAGAGTTTTTGCTAATTGAGCAACAGTTGAAGCTTTTTGACCAATTGCAACATAGATACAAATTACATCTTGTCCTTTTTGGTTAATGATAGTATCAATCGCAATAGCAGTTTTACCTGTTTGTCTGTCACCAATAATTAACTCACGTTGACCACGTCCGATAGGTGTTAAAGCGTCAATAGCAGTTAGACCAGTTTGTAGAGGCTGGTGAACAGATTTTCTTGCAACAATACCTGGTGCAATTCTTTCAACAGGACGAGTTTTGTCATATTGAATATCACCTTTACCGTCTAAAGGTCTACCAGTTGGGCTGATAATACGACCAATTAAGTTATCACCAACTGGAACAGATGCGATTCTTCCAGTTGTTTTTACAGTCATACCTTCTTTAATGTGAGTATATTCACCTAAAATAACAACCCCAACATTGTCTTCTTCTAAGTTTAACGTAATACCAAGTGTTCCTTTGCCATCTTCGAACTCAACAAGTTCATTTGACATAACGTTTCTTAATCCATAGATTCTGGCAATACCGTCACCTACTTCTAAAACGCTTCCAACGTTTGATATTTCTGTTTTTGATTCATAGTTCTGAATATTTTCTTTTATAATAGAACTAATTTCATCAGGATTAATAACTGCCATAGTTTTCCCTCTTTTATTTAATAATATTTCTACCTATCATTTGTAATTTAGATTTCAAGCTAGTATCAATAATGCTATCACCTACGATAAATACAAGACCTGCGATTATATCAGGATTAACAGACCAATCAACTGTAACTTGTTTTTGAAGTTTGCCTGATAATCTGTTTTTGATATTTTCTTTCATATTATCATCTAGGTTTATAGCAGAAACTATTTCTATTTGAACGAAATTATTTTCTTTATCAAGTTCAGCTTGAAATTCTGCTAAAATGCTTTCTACTATATTAAATCTATCTTTTTCAATTAAATATAATAGAAAATTAAGAGTTATTTTGTGGATTTTTCCATCAAAAATCTTTGAAATAACAT
>CALUWB010000096.1 GCA_944324375.1 Candidatus Gastranaerophilales bacterium
CCAAATTTTTTCCATTTGTACAGCTTGTCCATAAAGATGTACAACCATTATAGCTTTAGTTCTTGATGTGATTTTTTCTTCGATTAAATCAGGATTGATATTATATGTATTGATATCAGGTTCAACAAGAACGGGAGTACACCCATTTTGAGTAATTGCAAGGATAGAGGCAATATATGTGTTTGCAGGAACTATTATTTCATCTCCTACACCAAACCCCATTGCTTTTATAATAAGATTAAGTGCATCAAGTCCGTTTGCTACTCCAATACAATGTTTTGTACCACAGTATTTAGCAAAGTTTTTGGTAAAAGTTTCATTTTCTTCACCTTGTAAATACCAACCATTATCAAGGATAGTTTTAATCCTTAAATCAATCTCATCTCTAAAACGGTTATTAATTTTTTCTAAATCTAAAAATTTAATCATATTTATTAGTAATACCTTTCCATTTTATAAAATTAGATATAGATTTATCTATTGAAACAACTCCTTCATTTAATAAAAAATTCCGAATATTTTCATTATATTGAGAATTATATTTTTCCCTGTATAATCCATTGTTGTAATCTTCTATCATTTTTTTTATATGATTCCCTTGTCCATTAGGCATATATTTAGCAGAATCAATATATCTTGTTATTTTTTTTGTTGTTTCATTATAATTTTTTACATGGTAATGATAGAGTGAAATTTCAGAGGAATTTATTTGTTTTTGAAATTTTATTTTAACAGAATGGTTCCCCATTGCTATTTTTTTATAATTTTTTGTTTTATGTATAACTTTCGTACAACCTTGTGAACCAATAAATAATTGCATATTATTATCTTGTTTAATATTTAACATTTCTGCTTCAAATTCTTGAAAAGGTTTTGTAACAAAATAAGGACAATTTAAAAAATCATCTCTATCATCCGGGAATAAAAATGTCGAATCAACCATTAAAACATTAATATTAGTTTTGTTATATTTGAATAATGTTTTTTTGAAATTTAAATCTTTTGAATAATAAAATTCATCAGCATCAGCATTTATTATCCAATCGGCATGATATTTTTTCTTAGCAAGTTTAATCATTCTATCAACAAAAAGATCTTGTTTGTATTCAGGTATAGTTTCATAAATAATTTCTAAAACTAAACCTTCTTGTTTAAGTTGTTCTAAAATTTCGTTAGTTCTATCAGTAGAATTATGACTCGTTACAATAAAACCATCAATTCCCATTTCTTTATGAAAACGAATATTTGTTTCCAGAATATCTTCTTCATTCTTTACAAGAAGTGTCATAATAAGTTTTATATTATTCATTTGTTTTTCTTTTAAATAATTTCGAACTTTTTTTCTCGCTGTTCTCGATATTGGATATTTTATAAAATTTTTTATCATTTTAACTCCTATATTTATATATTTATTTTGTTTAGGTTACAAAATAAATTAAATATTTAATCCTATCTTTTCTTTTATTAAATTAGTTAATTTAATAGCTCCTTGTTTATTTAGATGATCAAAATCTCCAAAATCTAAATATTCAAAATTTGTATCATCATATAAATCTATTACTAAAGGTAAATTTTTTATTTTATATAATTTTTCAAATAAGATATTATGATTAGGTAAATAATCTTTATAATCTTGTCTAGCAGGAGGGATAATTAAAATTAATTTTATATTATTAAGATTACAATTATCTATTATTTTATTTAAATATGTCAATTGATTATTTTCTCTTTGATTTTCTCTTAAATGTGTTGAAATTCTTTTTTCAATAGGGAAATTTTTGTCAAAAAATATTGTTTGTTCAATATAACCATTAGTATCAATATTTTTTTTATTTTTTTTGTAA
Organism: Candidatus Gastranaerophilales bacterium; assembly: GCA_944324375.1. Lineage (GTDB taxonomy): Bacteria > Cyanobacteriota > Vampirovibrionia > Gastranaerophilales > Gastranaerophilaceae > UMGS1585. The sequence goes on from CALUWB010000096.1 coordinate 1,845, forward strand.
TAAGAATAAGTTTGCTTGTAAAAATATTCTAGTTTTTTATCTGTTTCATATTTATATGGAATATTAAATAAAAACTTAAAAAATGTACATCTTTCTTTTTCATTTGTTTTTTGTAATTCAAATCCTGAAGAAAAAACAGAATAAAATAAATAAATATTTTTTAATTTTTTTAATTCTTTTTGACAATATTTTACAAGTTTATAAGAATAATATAAATCTTGTGATGCACTTGCTAAATTAAAAGAATTTGCAGAATATAGCTTAGAAATAAAACCTGCAGCGCCATGAGAACTTCCTAATACGATAGTATCAATATTTTCTTTTTTTAATTGTAACTCATCATATTTTAAAATTAATTCATCGAAAAAATCTGTATTTATTACTGGTCTAATGGATATAATTTTATTTCTTAAATTTCTTCTAACAGAAGAAATAGGAATCCAAAAAGTTAATAATTTTGCTATTAATTTTTTCATTTTATCCTTTTATAAATTTACTATCTTTTTCAACATCTTTAGTAACAACCGCACCAGCTGCAATAAGCGAGTTTTCTCCTATTGTTACTCCTGGAAGTATTGTTGCATTTGCCCCTATACTTGTACCTTTTTTTATTAAAATTGGTTCAAGTTTGAAATCTTTGTTTTTTGATTTTGGATACTTATCATTACAAAATGTTGCATTTGGACCTACAAATACATCATCTTCTATCGTTATCCCATCATATAAATAAACACCATTTTTTATAGTGACATTATCACCAATTACAACATCATTTTCTATAAAACAATGAGAACAGATATTACAGTTTTTGCCTATTTTCGCATTAGGTAATACTACACAATATTGCCAAATATTTGTTCCTTCTCCAATATTTTTACTTTGAACATCTGATAATTGATGTATCACTATCCCTTTACCTCTTTCAAGAATACATCATAATCCCTGATGTATTCTTTCTCATCATAGTGTTTGCTTGCTAATACCATCAGTTTGCAACCATAAGAGAAATGTCGCATTTCTCGCCACATGTTTTTCCCGATATACAATCCAACATCAGGACGATTCAACCAAACTTCTTCTCTTTTGTCACCATCATCTAAAACAAATTGGCAAGCACCATCCATTGCAACGATTACTTGTTCCAATTCTTTGTGTGCATGTTTCCCTCGTTCTTGATCTGGAAGGGTATCAAAAATATAATAAACTCTTTTGATATCAAAAGGTATATTCATTCCACCTTCTAGTGAAACTAATTTCCCTCTCTCATCGCCAAAGACTTTCATGTCTATTAATTTGTAATCCAAAACTTACTCCTAAAACTTCCTATGGATTAATCTTATCATACATAATATTAAAACACAATTTAATATATAATAATTTACAGTGATCAAGTGGGGGTAAAATAGTATTCTCGTGATTTGTGAGTCGTCAATACAGTGACCAAGTGATTAAGGTTTTTCAGCACCCTCTCCGAGGGAGAGGGTTTGGGTGAGGGTTAATTATAATTAATTTCTAAAGTTAATAAGATTACTTCGTGACAATAAAATTAACGTCCCTCGTAATGACGAGATAATCAGTGATCAAGTGGGGGTAAAATAGTATTCTCGTGATTTGTGAGTCGTCAATACAGTGACCAAGTGATTAAGGTTTT
>CALUWB010000097.1 GCA_944324375.1 Candidatus Gastranaerophilales bacterium
TAAATATTCCTAATTCTCAATTACGTGATAGATTAAATGAAATTCCGAAAGATAAAAAAGTTTTATTATTCTGTAATACAGGATTTCAAAGTTATGTATCATCAAGAATTCTGTTGCAAAAAGGATATAAGAATGTATATAGCTTAGCAGGGGGAATTGAATTATATAAACATATTGAAAAAAATATACACTCTCAAAAAGAGTTAATTTCTATATAAAACTTGTTTTATAATTGTTTTAACTCTATGGAATTTTGATTTGAATTGGGCACACTCATGATCTAAGAGCTTGAGTTGCCCATTTTTACTTCTTCCCACTTGCCAAGTTTCTACATCCAATAAATCAAAAACTTTAAATCCTTTTTCTTTGATTTTTTCTGCAACTTGTACTACAGGATTATCATCTTCTATAAAATTAACCTTATCAAGTTTTTCTTCTAATAAAAAATAACTGTTTTTATGTTTACCTTTTTGGAAAATTTCTGCATCAAAATCTTGTATTGGTCTATTTTGGATAAAGGGATTAGAATGTGATATTTTTAAGACATCACCCATTGGAGTTTCAAATGCAATGGAAGAGCTACCTGAACCAATAATTTTATTAATTTTTCTTTGTCCTATTTTTTCATCTTTTAAGTCAAGAATGAATTGTTTAACTTGCTCTTTTTTATTCATTATCCCATATTTCATTGATGGTGTTTCAAAAATATCATACAAAGCACGTTTTAAAGTTACAGGCTTTTTATAATAAAAAATTGGGAAATATTTATTTGATTTATCTAATATTGGCAAATTATTTTTTATTAGTTTCATATTTGAATGAAAACTTATAAATATATTTTTTGCTTATTTCTTTAATAATTTTAATTTGTCTTTTGTTTTTTTATCAATTTTGTTTGATTCAATGATTTTTTGGATAGATTTATTATAAGTTTTTGTATCAATTTTAGAATTTGTAAGATATTTAATTGTTTTTTCTGGATATTTAATATAGCAAATTGATACAAGCCAAGCAGCTCCCATATGAGCGTAATAGTCATTATATTGATAGCTTTCAATAATTTCGAAAATTTTGTTGAGATATTTTGCTTCAATGTAATAATTAAGTAGCATTACAAGAACAAATCTAATTTCATATTCTTTACTAGAATTAAGATATTTATGCAAAAAATTCCATACTAGTTCTTTATTATTTTTCGTGAACTCAAGGCTGGAACAGAAACAGTCACAAACTGCCCAATTATTAATTTGGGGGATAAAAGTTTCAATATATTCTAAAATTGCATTAGGTTCATCTTTAATAAGCCCTATTACCATCCCTTGTAACATTGCTTCTTCAAAATATTGTGGTTCTTGTTTTAGAAAATCTTGCCAATTATTTTTATAAATTTCTTTTGATATTTTTCGTAAAACTGGAACTCTAATACCTAAAATATTATTTATATTAGGTATCAGTTTTTGATTAAAATCTTTGTATGTTTTATCAACTTCTTTTAATAATCTTTCTTTAATATTCATTAGTGCCCAACCTTTAATAAAATAACTCCACCAATAATTAAGATTACACCAAGTAATCTCATTAAATTAATTACATCATTAAAAAATATAACTCCGATTAAGAAAGTACAAGAAGCCCCAATTCCAGTCCAAACGGCATAAGCTGTCCCTATTGGTATTTCTTTTTGAGCAATAAAAAGGAAATATCCACTAAGGGTCATCGCAATAATTGCAAATATAATCCAAAGATATTTTTGTCCTGTGACATCAGCCATTTTGAGACCTAATGGCCAACCAACTTCAAATATTGCAGCTAAAAATAAATAAAACCAGCTCATTATAAATTCCTTTACTCATAATAAATTATCTAAATAAATTGCATTGTTAATAATTATAGCAAATATTTCTATTGTAATTTTAACATATTAAAACTTAATTTTAATAATACTAGCAAATTAATTTTTATTTGGGGTTTATTTAAGTATATTTTAAAAGGAGGGTATATGAAGTTAAGTCCTGTATTATTTAGATCTAATCAATTATCTGTAAACAATAATCAAAAAACTAAGACTGTATCAAAAGATCAAGGTGCAAAAAATAATAAATCATTACCATATATAATAGGAGGTTCTGCAGCATTACTTATTACTGGTTATTTTTTACGGAATAAAATATCAAAAATATTTAAAAAGTCTTCTAACATACAAAAAGGTGACTTAAGTTCTATAGTCCCAAATTTAAAAAAGAAGTACGTTCCTCCTAAAATTGATATTAAGGAGATTCCTAAAAAATTTGAATTAAAACCAAATGTTAGAGATGAGATATTATATGGCAAAAGAACTATATTTAAATTAAATTCTTTTCAATCGAAGCCAAGTAAAATTGATCCTAATAAGTTGCCAGCAAGAATTATAAAACCTATATTTGAATTAAAGCCAAATGTTAAAGATAAAATAATTGAAATAAAATCTAATAATTTAAATTTACCTAAAATAGAATCTCAGTATCCTAAAATTGATCCAAACAAATTGCCTGCAGTGATTTCAAAGCAAAAAATTCAATTAACACCACAAGTAGGCGATATAGAAATGAATACTCCAATAAATGTATGTGCAGGATTTGATGAATTTGGCAAACCAATATATAAAGAAGTTGAAAGAGTTTCATCTTCTCTGTTCGAAACCAGAAGTGCTTTTCAAGAAGCATTAGATTCTATAAGTTTAGGTAAGCAAGAAGTTGTTGATAAAATTAAACTAAATAGGAAAAAAGAAGAAGCTAATATTACAAGAATAATTAATGAAAATACTCATAATGGTAAAATTGATATCCAAATGATGCGAAAAATAGCAACAGATTATTCATTGGATACAAATAGAGGCCCTGATAGATATCATCAGGCTGCTGATTTGTTAGAGCAATCATACATAAAACAATTTGTAAAAGGAGATAAAAATTCAAAAACAGGATTATATAATTTGACAGATGCTATAACAACCGATCCCGTATTATACAAGATGTATACACAAATGCCATTAGAAGAGTCTGCAAATAGATTAAATTATTTAAAGGAAAATGATTTAAAAAGTGCTTCTTATAAAGAAGGAATTGGAGTAGATGGTTTCTTTGATAAAACCTTTAACAGGTTAGTAGAAAAATATCAGTTTAAAAGATATAATGAAGCTCGTGGGATTGAATAATTAACTCCCACAGGCTTTACATCTAGATTCATTAATAGTTTTTCCAAATAAAACTCTCATTCCTCCAAAAGGCTTTCTTAATGTTTGTCTTACACCACAAGTTATTGCACTTACATTCGCTGTAATATCTTGTGTATTTTCTAATGTTGAACTAACCTCTGGAATAATTGTATTTATATTTTCGGTTGTTTTACTTAAATTATCTGTAATTTTTTCAATATTTGATACAGTGCTATCTAGATTTGTTTGATTAAGTGAATCATTTATTTTGGTTGTAAGATTAGAAATATTGCTAGT
>CALUWB010000098.1 GCA_944324375.1 Candidatus Gastranaerophilales bacterium
TATTTACATTGAAACCTTCTTTACTTAACTCATTTTTTAAATTTAAAAACTTAAATTTTATCCCTAAAATCGTAATAACCCTTCGAGAATTTTGTTGTTTAATACTAAATAGAAAACTTAAAATCTTTTTAACATAATTACCTCATTGTGGCTATTGTATTATAAAAAATATAAAATTCAAATATAAGTATTATTTTTTATAATAGTTATATTAAGAAAATAAAAATAATAAAATATTATAATAAAACTTCGTATTAACTAAACATTTTGAATTATTGTATCTAGTTCGAATGTATCATTTTCTTTGTTATATGTTGCTCTGTTAAAGCTCATTTCTTTGGGTGTATTATTTAGAATAACTTCGTATTGAGCATTAGCTGTAGTATTGTTATATCCTCCTTCGGTTCCCTTCTTAATAGTTGCATTATGTACAATGGTTGTATTATCTCCAGAATGAATTCCACGCCAAGAGGATGCCATACCTTTATCAAATGAAAAAGATTTAAAACGTTTATCTATTACTTTTGAATCTTGTATTCTATTTATAACCTCATTTATAAATTTTTCATCTCCAAATTTCGCTACTTGCATGGCATCGGCTAGTGTTAATGATTCTTTTGACATTAGAAAATCATATAAATTTGTACTTGGACCATAATAATATAATCCATCATACGGTGTGATTCTCATTTGTCTTGCTTTATCTTTATTTGCATCTAATAATTGCTTTACTTGGTTTTGTAATTTATTATCAATATTAACACTATCAAACATTCCAACTGATTTATCTCCTCGATAAAGTAGAACATCTGTACTTAATTTACATTTAGATAATCCTTCACTTAATTCTTGAACAGCATGTTTGTTTTTTACAAATGTATCACTATTGTCAATATATTCGGCAAGCCCCTTCATTATAGGTAGACCATCTGTACACATTACTTTCATTTGTTCTGGTGTTATATTTTTTATCATTGTTATACTAGGAGCCGTTTGCCAATTATTCCCCCAACTTAAAATTTGCCTTAATGCGGCTCTATCATTTGTATTATTTATAAACTTATAAATTTTGGGGTTATAATTTTTTATTACAACCATATTAATGTAATGCTTAAATTTAGGCTTAAAATTATACTTTGTTCCTAATTTATCCATTTCTGCAAAAGTTTGTTTTATCTGTTCAATTGGAGTTTCTTTTGCAATTTGGCATATCGTATCTCCATAGTTGCTTATCATGGTTCGTAAATCTAATATAGATCCTTTTTCTTTACCTAACAAGACAAATAATTCAGGATTATTTTTATAAATAGATTCTAATCTTTTATAATTTAAATAATTTAAATCATTTTGGTATTTGATATTACCTTTTGCTACATTTTCAACAACATCTGGGAAATTTTTTTCAATATATTCGGCATCACAAGCAGTTCTTACTTTTTGAAATATTTCATCTGCATTAGCTTTTATTTCTTTAAAAGCATTATTAGTTATTTCAACGGTATCTTTGGCAAGAGTCGGTTGATATTTTATACCTTTAAAATTGGTTATTTTTTGAGGTTTGGAACATAAGATACTTTTTGAAAGTTTCCCACCTTGTTCAACCATAAAATTAGAAATATTTTTAGATAAATTCATATAAATATTCCTTACAATTCCCAATATTTATATAAAGTTTTTTTATATCTAAAATTTGTTTTATTTTATAACTTTTTTATTTTTATTTTAACAATTCTTGATGACTCCATTTCTGATATTGTATATTTAAAATATTCGTCTATAACTTCATCATTTGTTATAGGTATGCGACCTAACATCTTTACAACATAGCCACCTACAGTTGTTATATCTTCGTCATCTAGCTTAATTCCAAATTTTTCAGAGAACTCATCTATTCTATATTTCCCACAAACTTCATATTCATTTTCTGAAATTTTTGAAAATTCGCATTCTTCATCATCAAATTCATCTTGAACTTCACCAAAAATTTCTTCTAAAACATCTTCATGAGTTACTAAACCACTTGTTCCTCCAAACTCATCTACTACAATAGCCATTTGAAATTTTTGCTTTTGAAATTCTTGAGCTAATTTTTCAATTGGCATCGTTTCTGGAACATAAAATTTTTCTCGTAACAGTGATGAAAGATTTATTTCTTCTCTATTTACCATTACTGAAAATAAATCTTTTGTATGCAAAAATCCAACAATATCATCAATGTTTTCTTTATATATAGGATATCTAGTATATTGATTATCAATAATTATTTTGTAAATATCTTCTGCTTTTGCATCTATTGGTATACAAACCATATCAGGTCGGGGAATCATAACATCTTGAGCTGTTAAATCGGAGAATTTAAATACGTTCTGTAATATTTCAGCTTCTTTTTGGTTCAGCACACCTCCTTTATAACTTGCATCTATCAACATATTTAATTCTTCAGTTGAATATACTGTTTGATGAGCAGGTGCTGGTTCTATTTTTAATAATCTTAATAAACTATTACCAAGACCATTTAATAAGAATATCATAGGTGCAAAAAGTCTTGTTACAACATACATGGGTTTTGCAACCCATAGAGTTGTTCCAACAGGAAACTGCAATGCGATAGATTTTGGCATCAGTTCGCCTATTACAACGTGTAATATAGTAATTAATGCAAAAGAAATTGTAACTGCAAGACTATGAGCTGCAATAATTTCTGCTTTAAGTGGCAAGAAATGGAATATTGGTAATAATAATTTTGCCAAAGTGGATTCTCCAACCCAACCTATTCCCAAACTAGCAATTGTAATACCTAGTTGTACAGCTGCAATATATCTATCAATGTTTTTTATTGCATCAAGTGCTAATTTTGCATTAAAATTTCCTTCATTTGCTAATTGTTTTATTTTAGTTTTGCGAACACCTACCAAAGCGAATTCTGCAGCTACAAAAAAACCATTAACAAACAATAATATAATTATTATCATCAAATTAAATAATAATTTAATATCCAATAACTCCAATCTCCATATAATGTATAAAGATTAGGATAATATAAAATAACAACCTTTGCAATCTTTTTAAATATAATATTCTAATCAAATCTTAAAATAGATACGAGCTTATTAAGAAATTTCTTCCAAATTGATTTTTTTTCAACAACAGATACACTTTTCAAATTAGCTAATTTTTTCATTTCTGCAATTTCACTATCTGGAAATTGGGAAATATTGTAAATTGAAACAAATGAATCATTAGGTATTTTCTTTTTATTTTTTGATAACAATAAATGAGGATA
>CALUWB010000099.1 GCA_944324375.1 Candidatus Gastranaerophilales bacterium
TAACAGAAAAAGAATTGGAAGAAGTAATTATCGGATTTTCAAATCATGAATACGATATATTATTATGTACAACAATTATTGAAAATGGTTTAGATATTCCAAATGCTAACACAATGATAATTCATGATGCAGATAGATTTGGTCTTGCTCAACTTTATCAATTAAGAGGTCGTGTTGGTCGCTCTGAACGTCAGGCTTATTGTTATTGCTTATATAAACCAAATAAAAATATAACAAAAGAAGCAATGCAAAGATTAACCGCGATTAAAGAATTTACAACACTAGGTAGTGGTTATCAGATAGCCATGCGTGATGTAGAGATAAGAGGTGTTGGGAATATATTAGGAACAAAACAGCATGGGCATATGGTAAATGTTGGTTTTGATACATATTGTCAGTTGTTGGAAGAAACGGTAAATGAGTTAAAAGGTGAAGTTGTAAAACATAAACCTCCAACAATAGTTGATATAAACGTAACAGCATATATACCTGAAGATTGGGTCGGATCTAAGGAACAAAAAATGATTGAATATAAACGTCTTGCAGATGTTCATAATGATACTGAATTGAATTATATTGTTTCAGAATGGAAAGATAGATTCTCAAAAATTCCTGAAGAAGTTGATAATCTTATAAAACTTGTTCAAATTAGACTTATGGCTACAAAAGTGGGTATAACATTAATTAGAGAAGCGATGAATAATATAAGGGTTTACACTCCTTTTACAAAAGAAGAGTGGAGAATTTTAAGTATAAAACTTCCAAGAAATATAATAAAAAATATTCAGTGGACTCAAGCACCAAAAACTTGTGAAGATGCGACTTCTATATTATTGATAAATAATTCAATTATGAATTTTAATGAATTATTTAACATGTTATATGATTTGTTCTATGATATAGATAAAATAAGTTACGAATACGAAACACGAGGATGATGAAATGAAAAAAGTTTTATTGACAATGTTAGCATCTGTATTTTTACTTACAGGTTGTAATACTCATAAAGATGTTATTATAAAGGTAAATAATAAGCCTATAACACAAAATCAGTTTGATACAGAATACAAAAAAGTTGCAACAAATGATATGTTAACAAGAATGGGGATTGACATACCTCAAGATGATAATAATTTTATGTATTTAATGATAAAAGATAAGGTTGTTAATGAACTAATAGTTAGAAGTTTAGTTGATCAAGAAATAGCTAAAAGACATATAAAAGTTTCAAATGCTGATTTGAATAACGAGTTAAAAACAATGATTGATAAAGTTGGTTCAAAAGAACAATTTAATGCGATATTAAAACGTAATGGTGTATCAAATGAACAATTCAAGAAAGATTTAAAAGAAGAAGTAAAAGTTAAAAAACTTGTTAATATGATAGAAAATGTGAAGATTTCAGATAAAGATGCTGAAATTTTCTATAAGAAAAATACAAAGAAATTTATGTATCCTGATAGAGTAAGAGCATCTCACATTTTGATATTAGCTAATCCAATGGAAATTGCTAATAAGATAAAATCACAACCAGAAAATAAAGATTTATCAGATACAATTTTGAAAGAAAAAGTAATGGCAGAAATGCAAGCAAGATATGCAAAGGCATTATCAATTCAAGCAGCATTAAAGAATTTACCTGATAATTTCGAAAAAACAGCAAGAGAACAATCAGAAGATGTTGCAACAGCTAAAAAAGGTGGGGATTTAGGATTCTTTGCAAAAGCAGATATGGTTGAACCATTTGCAACACAAGCGTTTTCTCAACAACCAAATACAATAAGTCCTGTAATTCAAACACAATATGGTTATCATATTATAAAAGTTACTGATAGAATGGCTGCTGGTCAGGAACCATTCGTAAAAGTAAAAGACCAAATTAAATTGTACTTACAAACACAAAGACAAATGGTTATATTAGAACAATTAATAAACCAAATGAAAGCTAGTGCAAAGATAGAATATGTAAATGAAAGCTATAATCCTGTAAAAATTCAAGAAAAATTAAAAGAAATGGCAAAACAAAGACAACAAGCTGCAGAAGCTGTTAATCCAGAAAAATTTTCAGCAGCTCCAAAACAATAGATAATTATGAAAGTATTAAAGAAAGAAATTACAAATAATCAGAATGAACTCCTACTTCTTGGGGGTTCATTCTCTATGAATCCAATATTAATAGTTGGTGTAGTTCATGGTGATGAACCTCAAGGAGAGTATTTGATAAACAAATATTTAGAAGAAGTTGAAGATTCTGGCATGTTGTTTATACCATCATTAAATCCTGATGGTAAGGATAATGGAACAAGAGTTAATTTAAATGGTGTTGATATAAATAGAAATTTCCCGACCAAGAATTGGGAATTATCTGATAAGGATAACTATTATGGAGGCGAATCTCCTGCAAGTGAAATTGAGACAAGATTTTTAATAGATGTTATAGAAGAATATAAACCAAGATTAATTTTGACACTTCATACCCCTTATAAGATAGTAAATTATGATGGTCCAGCAAAAGAGATTTCAGAAAAGATTTCTGAAATAATAGATTATCCTGTCGAAGAAAGTATAGGGTACCCAACTCCAGGAAGTTTTGGGACATATGCAGGAGTAGAAAGAAATATCCCAACAATAACATTAGAAATGGACGAGAATGAGGATTTAGACATTTTATATTCAAAGGTTAAATTAATATTTGAACTATTAAGAAATAATTAACCTATAGGAAAAAAATAATAAATAAGTTATAATATTCTTGATAAGAAAAGGAGAGTATTATGGCAAATCCGATTTTGAATGATAATTTTGGTCAAGCAGATGAAAGAGTTCTATCTTCTGCTCCTATGACAATAAATGGAACAATTAACAAAACATTTTTATTATTTGTATTTGCAGCTGTTCCGGCTTTTTATACTTGGTCACAATTCTTAGCAGGTTTTATGGATAAAGCAATGATGCTAACCACAATTGGTGCGATTGTTGGTTTTGTGTTGGCTTTAATTATTTCGTTTACAAGAAATAAAGTTTTTATACCTATATATGCAGCTTGTGAAGGTTTGTTTTTAGGTGGTATTTCTGCAATGTTTGAAAAACAATATCCAGGAATTGCATTCCAAGCAGTATCAGGAACATTTGCAGCTATGTTTTCAATGTTAGCTTTGTATAAGTTAAATATTATAAGATGTTCT
>CALUWB010000100.1 GCA_944324375.1 Candidatus Gastranaerophilales bacterium
AACATAAAAAATATAAGTAAGTTACTAATAAAATTTATGCTTGTAATGATACCTTTAGTTTTCATATTAAATGTATCAAACATCAAATTAGAAAAAGTACAATCTCCATGAATTAATCTAAACTCATTAGGTATCATACTTGTTAAGATTTCAGTAAACTTTTCTTTATCAAAGAAAATGTTTTTGTAATATTGACCATTTATTTTGATAAATTCTCTATCTGCAAAAGGAACAAGGTGTTCAATTTTAGATAATCTATCAAAAGTTTTAGTAATATAATTTTCAATACAATCTTCTTTATTAACTGGTTGTGCAGGTAATAGATTGTGTAATTTTTCTAAAGCCTCAATGATATTTTTTAAAATATCTTCTTTTTGGCTCTTTGTTAAACAATCATATTCATAAATATTCTTACCTTGAACACGTTTCATTTTTAATGGTTCGTATTCATAAATCTCTGGAATGAATTCATAACCAAGTTCTTTAATATTTTTATACCAATTAATTTCGTCAACAGCGATTTTCTTGCCTTGTTCGTTAATCCCTCGTTTAATAATAATATCGCCATCAAATTCCATACTATTAAACGGTCTGCAACGAGGAGTTGAATCATTGTTATCAGAATAAGATAATAATGTTCCAATCTCTTTTGAACCATATAAATCTAATCTATTAAATTTGATATCTTGTTGAGATAACCAACCTACTAATGCTCCTTTTTCTGATATTCCTTCAAGATATGATTTGTTTTCAAATATAAATAAACCAGCAACCCCATTTTCTTTAGAAGGTTCTTTAACAAATTTGCCATCAATGTATGACCAGCGACATTCAAAATCTTTAGAAATTCCGATATAATTTTCTTTTACCCCTTCATTTACCCCTGCCCCTGGGATTTCAAAACCTTCTGATAAAATCAAATCACACCACATAATCATAAATGCTTCATCTGAATCAAATGAAGAAATAGCTTCTTTTATCCCAGAAATAGTTCCCTTTTTAGTAGCTTTAATTACTCTATAATTATATTTATTTCCAAATGCAGCAAGATATTTTTCTAAAACATCAGTTTTATAATCAGCAATAATAGTAAACTCTGCTTGTGGAAATTTTTGAAATGCGTAGAAAATAATTGGAAGATTATTAACAGGAACCAAACACTTAGGTTTGTTTCTTGTTAACCCCTCTAATCTTGTTCCTTTACCTCCAGCTTGAATTATTATTTTCATAACAAACTATCCATTGTGTTATAAAAAAATTAGTTTTTGTTTTTTTAACATATATCCCATTTTTTAAATATATTTCCAAATTTTATAAATAAAACCTTATAAATAATTTGACAAAAATATACTTTGTGATACCATAATACACATAAGTTTTAGGTATATAACACAATGGATATTTTGTTATACTTATAGTATTTTATATGAATATCTTTACCCTAAATATCTCTTTGTGTTATGATTTTCTCATAAATACATTATATGAGGATTTTTACGTATGAAAATGTCTAGACTTTTTGTTCAAACTCTTAGAGAATTCCCTTCTGATGCAGAAGTTGTTTCTCATAAATTTCTTGTTAAAGCAGGATATATCAGAAAATTAACCTCTGGGGTATATAATTACTTACCTTTGATGTGGAGAGTTTTGAAAAAAGTTGAGAACATTGTTAGAGAAGAAATGGACAACGCAGGTGCTCAAGAACTTCTTATGCCCTTTGTTCAACCTAAAGAACTTTGGGAAGAATCAGGTAGATGGGAAGTTTATGGTCGTGAATTGATGAGATTGAAAGATAGACACGATAGAGAAATGTGTCTTGGACCAACTCATGAAGAAATTATTACTGCAATTGCTCGTGATGGACTAAAATCTTACAAACAATTACCTGTTAATCTTTATCAAATCCAATCAAAATTCAGAGATGAAGTTCGTCCTCGTTTCGGACTTCTAAGAGGTCGTGAATTTATTATGAAAGATGCTTATTCTTTCTCTACTTCTCAAGAAGATTTGGAAAAAGAATATGATAATATGGCAAAAGCATACAAAAAAATATTTGATCGTTGTGGATTACCTACAAAAATGGTTCAATCAGATTCAGGTGCAATTGGTGGAAGTGTTAGCCACGAATTTATGGTTATAACTGATACTGATGCAGGAGAAAATGATGTATTCTATTGTGATGATTGTGATTATTCTGCAAACTCAAATCACGCAATATCTAATCTTCCATCTGCTAAGATTGATGGGGCTGAATTCGGTTTAAATGAATACAAAGTTGTGGATACTCCTAATATGAAAACAATAGATGAAGTTTGTGCTTTCTTAGGTGTTGATCCTACTGTTCTTTGTAAATCATTGGTTTATATTGCAGATAAAGAACCTGTTATTGCTCTAATTAGAGGTGATAAACAAGTTGAAGAAACAAAATTGATGAACGCAGTAGGCGCAATTGATATTAGAATTGCAACCCCTGAAGAAATTGAAGAACTAATGGCTAAAAACGGGTTCAATGCAAAAGCTGGATTTATCGGTCCAATGGGAATGAAAGATGTAAAAATTGTTGCTGATAATACAGTTAAAGAATTAAAGAACTTTGTTATTGGCGCTAATGAAAATGATAAACACAAAGTTGGTGTAAATCTTGATATGTTACCTGAAGTTCAGTTCGAAGATATAAGACTTGTTCAAGCAGGTGAACTTTGTCCTCAATGTGGTAAACCTCTAAAAGTTACAAGAGGTATCGAAGTTGGTAATATTTTCCAATTAGGTACAAAATATTCACAACCAATGAACGCTGTTTATATGGATGTTGATGGCAAAGCAAAACCTTATATCATGGGTTGTTATGGTATTGGTATTTCAAGAACTGCAGCAGCTGCAGTTGAAGCTCATTATGATGATTGGGGTATCAAATGGCCAATCTCTATTGCTCCATACCATGTGGTTGTAGTTCCTGTAAGTACAAAAGATGAACTTCAAATGAAG
>CALUWB010000101.1 GCA_944324375.1 Candidatus Gastranaerophilales bacterium
CGTAATGACGCAATTTTATTTATCCCTTAATTTACCCCTAGTTGTTATTTATAATCGAAAGGAGGTCATTTATGACTCAGAAAAATCAATGTGCCGGCACTTATCGTGTATCAGGCTATACTAGAAAAGACAATACAAAAGTTGATTCTTATTGGAGAACCTGTGGTGCAAAGCATGAAGGTGATAACTATTCCTCTGCTTCTCAATCTACATCTAAATCAAAAGATGGTGTTATGACAGGTGCTGCAGCTGGGGTTAATAATGCTTGGGGAAGTCCTAATGATGATTTTTTAATCCATTCTGATAAATTTATACAAAATAAAATGAGTGAAGAAATTAATAATGGAACATTGTATAAGCAACAAGCCTTAATTAAAAATATTTCAAATCAAAATTATTTTGTTTCTTTAAAATATTATAAATTATCATTGGATTTTGAAAATCAAAAATTATATGATAAAGAAAACTCATATATAAAATTTAAAGATATTGAAGATACAAATTTAAAAAATATTATAATGGAAACTTGTGATATAAAAAATTTGAATTCAAATACTGATGTTGTTATACCTCAATATGGTTCTTCTTTCTCTAATAAACTTATTAATTCACCAGAATTTATAAAATTAATAAAAGAAAATGATGAGGATATAAGAAATGGGAAATACAAGAATAAATGTATAAGTATTCCTTTTAGTGTATCAAGAGATTTACGCTTAACAGTTGGACATGCAACATTATACAACTTGAGATATGTTGATGGTATATTGTGTGGAACTTTTTTTGATGGTTATAATTTTGAACATAAAAAAATGGAATTAGCTAAAGAGTTAGAATCAGCAAAAAATTTACCAGATAAATTCAAAGTTAATAAAGATGCCTTGTATCTTTATATTAATAATAATGCATTCGAACAACAAAAACGAGGCATGTTGAAAAATTACTTGATTGTTATGCCTATTTTAGTTTTCCCTAATAAATAATTATTTATTAGGGAAAAATTTAATGATTTCATATAATTTTTCACGAAATAATATCAAAAAAGATAATATAGTAATGCTTGTTAAAATAATATTTATAATATTACCTATTGTCCAAAAAATTTTGTATGCAGTAATTTTAAATATAAAAATCCATGGAGTTTGAAATTTTCTTAAAATAATATTTTCTATTGAAATTATTATTAATAAAGGTATTCCAATAATAAGGTAATTTAAACATATAACAACATATATGATAAAAAATATGTCATATGGATATTCTATTAATGGAAGTCCTATTATTATCCAAATTAAGATACTCCACCCTAATAACGAAAATAGGTGTGACCAAATTCTAATTTCTGGTTGTGTTATCTTAAGATAAAAATTTGTAATTTTATTTATAATCTTTTTCATAAATTTAATTATATCTTATTTTTATCTAATATCAATTAATATATTTTACTTTATTTTATAAAAATATGTGGGGTTATTTTTTTGCTTACCTTTAATCACAGCCCAATAGATTGAATGGTGGGCACGCATTTGCTTTGCCCACCCTACAACTTAAATTTAATCAAACAAAAGATGCTCATTTAACATTAGGTAATGTAACTTTATATAATATGCGTATTGTTGATGGATATATATGTGGGACATTAATTGATTATTATGATTTTAAATACTTAGATTATTATAAAGATGCATCTTTGATAACTACATTTGTTAATAATAATGCTTATTATCAACAAGAATATAGGCAATTGAAAAACTATCTTATAATTTTTCCAATTAGAATAAAGATTGATTGAAAATAAATATTGGTATTATAACTAATGATATATAAATTAATGTTATTGTTTGACCAATAAACCAAATTATATTATAAAATGGATTTTCATATATGAATTTCCATTTTATTTTTAATTTGTTATAAAATAAGATATCTAATATTACAAAAAATATTAAACATTGAAATAGTATAATACTGAAAATGTATGTTCCAAGTTGATAAAATCCTACTTCTTGATTTTGAGGAATAAGATTCGATAAAAATAATAGTGATATTATCCAGCCATATAACATTGTTCCTTGTGATATAAAATATGATTTAGCTTTTATTATACAATTTCTAAATAAGCTAAATTTTTTATTTTTATTCTCAAACTGTATTTTTTTGAAATAATCTTTATCTATTCCTTTAGGAAAATTATTAATTTTACAAAAATAATACAATAAGTATAGTAAAAATATTATAACTGAAGATAATAAAATTTCTTTGAATATTTTAATTACATAAGATTTATAACTTATATGAAATTTAAAAAAAGGAAATGCCTCTCCTCGATAAAAATAATATTTTAATTGTTCATCAGGAGAGAATACAATATTGACTTCATTGCAGTTATACCATTCTGCTTCTAGTAGTTTGCCACTAATATCATAACGATAATAGTTATTATAATTTTTTTCATATTCAATAAATAATAATTCCCCTGATTTGTCATAAAATAATTTATAATCCCCATAATAATATAACTGTGGTCTTATATCATTAAAGTTTTTATTATCTTTTAGTGATTTTATGAATTCAAGTCTTGCTTTTTCTTCTCCTTCTGCTTTTCTGTCATTTATATTTTGATAGTCGTATGTATAATAAAATACTTTTTCATTTTTATGGTCAATATTTTTGTATTCTTTATAAGTTTTTGGTATATTCTTTGTATCAATATGTGGTTTATATTCTGAAAATAATTCATATTGAGCCGTATCTTTATATTCTTCAATACTAATTTCTCCCCAATGATAATATTTATTATAAAAATAGTCAAAAAAAAGGAAGCTTTGAAGTCCTAGATTAAAAATCAATATGATTATAAATATATAGAAAAATTTGTATTTTGTATTAATTAAATTTTTTATGCTTTTCATAAATTTAATTATATCTTATTTTTATCTAATATCAATTAATATATTTTACTTTATTTTATAAAAATATGTG
>CALUWB010000102.1 GCA_944324375.1 Candidatus Gastranaerophilales bacterium
ATATAGATTACAGTGAAATACCTGGTTATGAGGAATATATAGATAAGGAGGTTGATGGAGGTGGAAACGCAACAAAATTCGGTTGCAATCTTGGTGCAGGTATTCAATATCCTATACTAGAAAATATAGATCTTGGATTTGAACTTAAGTATCAGTTTGTCAAGGATTTTGATCAGTTTGTTTTAGGTATTAATGCAGCGTATAGATTTTAATACATATTATCATGAAAAGATTAGTTAATTCTTTATTCTTATTTTTAACTCTATTGTCGATACTCCTAATTGCTGGATGCAGTGATGATGATAATATAGACACTAATAACGGAGGCGAAGCGAGTCTCACAATTAACGGAGAGCCCTATTATTCTTCTGTCGTTGGAGACTTTGTCATGGGTGAATTTATGGGGTCAAATTTCATTGACAATCTTACATCGGATGGATGTTATTATGCTTATGGCTGTTTTTTCCCTGCCAATAATTCAGAACTCGACGGATATGACTTTAACTTGTATTTCAAGCCAATTGATTTTAGTACAGCGAGTAAAGGTACAATTTTAATTAAATGCGAGGACAACTTACAAAAATGGTCTGCCGCAAGAACAGAGTCAATATATTTACGCTATTTCAAGAATGTAATATCAGGGAATGTATCATTTGACTCTTACGATCCCGAAAAAAAACTTGTTAAGTTAAACATCAATAATCTGACATTTGTCAACGATTCAGGAACGCAGATTGTTTTTGATGGAACAGCTTATTTTAATGACAAATTATAGCAAGAAATGGTCAAAAGATGAAAAAACATTTTAGTATCAATTTATTTCTAACAATATTAATTACATCATTCATAACAGGTTGCAGTAATGATGAAAATAATAAGGATTTAAACAGTTCAATAATAGGCAAATGGCAATTGGTCTCTGTTTCACCAAAAGAAATCGCAGGAGATTATGATGAATGTGAATTTGAAGGTTATATAGAATTTGAATCAAATGGAACATATTCAGACCATCGTCCATGTGATGTAAACGAGATAGGAGGAGGAAAATGGGAATTAGAGGGTAATAACGTTGAGATAATATCAGATATTTTGCCAATTCCTTTTAAGTTTGCCATCGAGTTAAGTGACAACACATTAATTTTAAGCCAAAATTCAACCTATTATAATGAAGATTGGGAACTAGTTCCATGCGTGTTGAAGCAGACATATCAACGCATGGATTAAAATTTATCACATAAATAGCCACCTTGAATCTCAACGGTGGTTATTTTTTTTGAAAACAAAAAAATAGCTATGCCATTTACGAGCACAATGCTGAGCGAAACCACTGGGAGATAAGAGTTTTGACTTAGAAACCAATATAAATTTATCCAAGAGTTCAAAACCCGTTTCTAACGCCTTATTACATACATAGTCACTTATCCAATATTGTTTGCTATTATAATTTATATCCATTGTTCTTATCACTAATATTCCTCTACAAACTAATAAGCGATAGGCTAATTGTAACATTGAATCATTAGCAGTGTACAATTCTTGCACAGATCTAAAACTTGTGAATCTTCTACTGATAATACTTGTAATAGCAGATTTTTCGTCTTTTACCAAGAATGGCAAATCAATAACCACCGAATTAAACAAATCACTGCTATCAGTCTCTAAAATCTCATCCAAAGGTTTAACATTTTCGCTTAATGGATATTTGTCATATTTAAACTTGGGAGGATCTAAATTCTTATAAAAAAGACCTTTACTAAATGTTAGGTCGCATTCAAAAGAATTTCCGTTATTATAAAGTAATGCGATACCACGTAATATCTCAGAAACCGAAGAAGAAACGGTTTTAACTAAATTCTTTGAGTTAGACATGTCAAAACCTGAAATTTTATTTTCTTTTAATTTAAAATTTTCCTCATCAAAATTTAGATATTTTACAACTGTATTATACGATAGACCCGTTTTCTTTTTAATGTCGCGAATAGATATGTTTTTGTTTTCTTTTTTTATCTTTTTCACCAACAAATATCTACGGAACATTTCATCACGCCGTCTATCTATATTATTATCTTTAATATACTTCAAAATGGAAGCAACAGATACTTGATTAAAAGAAGCGTTATCGGCAATACTTATTTGCGGATTATATACTATTTCTTTCTTCATAATGACTCAAAATTTGATAACAAATATATCAAATTTTGAAATGAAGGAAAAGTAACTATAAAAATTCCTTCTTAACTCGTTGAACTGTACTAATACTCTTTTCCGTCAATTTTGCAACATTTCTAATTGATATACCTTTTCTCAACAGACTTATAACCTCCTTATATTCATCTTTCTTTTTTTTCCTTGACTTTGTACTTCCTGTTTTGCGGCCTAATTTCCCTCCATTCGCTATATATTGAGCACGACCACTATTTAATCTAAAACTTATTGATTCCCTCTCCATTTCAGCACAAGTTCCTAACACAGAAATGAATATATTTAAAAACGGATTTTTTGAACCATCAGATTGAAATATAGATAAATTTTCCTTTTGGAAATAGATGTTTAAATCATGATCCTTGCAAAATTTAACATTTGCCAAAACCTCATCTACATTCCTTCCCAAACGACTCAATTCAGAGATTAAAAGAATATCAATATTATTAGTAACGCAAAAATCTAAACATTCGCAAAGGATAGGGCGTTCTTCATTTTTCTTCACCCCTGAAATATGCTCTTCAAACACTTTAACAATATTCATATTGTTAGTATTTGCATAAGATCTTAAGTCCACAACTTGCCGATCAGTGGACTGACGATCAGTCACACTACTTACTCTCGCATAAATTACAGCTTCCATAGGATTTTTCTTTTATGCAAAAATAAAATTATTCTACTATATATCCAAATAAATCAAAGATTATTTTGAATACAAACTATAATTGTATTCAATATCATATATAGATTTATTTGAATACAATT
>CALUWB010000103.1 GCA_944324375.1 Candidatus Gastranaerophilales bacterium
TTGAAAACCAAAATAAAGAACAAATTCTTCACAGAAAACAAAATATATGGAATTATTTGGAATATCGGAAATTTACTCGCATTTATATTTGTTATATTTATGCTTTATTTTATATTCTGTACACCATAATATTTCAAGCTTAATATAGGTATAAACAAAGTTCAAAATAGTAAAATTTAGCCGGAGAGATTTCTCCGGCTGAATTTATTTAAATCAATTCTTTAATCCATCTTTCTAATTCTTCAAAAGATAGATTATCAAGTTTTGGAACACTACCTTTATGCTTATAACAATCCCGTGTATAACCTTGTACTTTTGTTCCATCCTCTCGGGTATAACCTTTAACAGGGTAAGAACCGGGACAATTATTTGCACTTGAATTTTTTGATGAATAATCAGTAGAAATATTTTTTATACCTTTTTGTTTAGTTTTTTCAGTATAAGTTTTCTCTACATTACCGTACAATAATCTATCATTATTAGATACATTATCAACGATATTTGAACTGAATCTTTCATCAAGAATTGCATTATCCAAATCTCCCCAATTTTCTAAATGATGGGGATTTTTAATATTAATATGTGGAACGACATAAACATCACCGATTTGTGCCTTACTATTAACATTAACTACAGGATCACCTTCACAATAATAATTAGTAATATTGGAAGTGTCAGTATTCTCAAATCCTTTATAATTAGGGAATAATTTTTGGAGTTCTGCACTATTATGATATATTTCATCTAAATGTGCAATTGTATTACCTGCACCAAGAGGAGCAAAACACACTGTTTCATCTCCTGTTAGTAAACCCATCATTTGTGCAGGAGTACCTGTCAAAGAATACCCAAGCCAAGTTGTTTTGAGATTTGGAACATATTTTTTTACATTTTGTATTTTTTTATATATATCAACATAATCATAAAATTGTTTCGGAACATGTTTTTTTATTGTTACGGCAAGATCATTCTTCCAATCTGTCCAACTAAGATTATAAGTCCCTTCGGTTACAACAACAAGATGATTCCCATTCATATAGACTTTACCAACAAAGCCACTTTCTTGATTATCATAATCAAGCAAAAGATCGTACCCAGCAGGTACAGGAGCTTTACCATAAATAGAATCTTCAAATTGTTTGTAAATTTTATTTTTTGCGTGTTTTAAATTTAAATTTGTTTTCATAAAAAATTCCTTTCTTTAAATAAAATAGGTTATACAAATTTAAGACATTAATTACTAACATCTTAAATAACGGAAAATATATAGATTGACATTTATAAAACTAAGTGTAAAATTAAGTTATGAACAAACTTATTTCGTTTTATAAATCTCAAAGACAAAAATTTTGGACGCATATTCTATTACCGTTTACGCTTACTTATTGGGGATATATTATATATGGAAGTATTCTTTTGTGGAAATATGGAAAAATAGCTGATTTAGTACCTGCTATATTTTGGTTTTGGGGATTGTGCATATTTTTAGTTGGAGTATTAATTGCTCTGATTTCAACAATAATTAATTTATTCTTAAAAAAAGAAATTAAGAATAAATTCTTACTCGAAAATAAAGTTTATGGAACTATTTGGCATATTGGGAATATTTTGTTAGTATTACTTATCATTATGCATGTATACGTAATATTAATGTTAGTATTTACAAAATAATATTTGGATACGATTTAAACAATTGATTATTTTAAAATAAATGAAAATATATATATTGACATTAAGTACAAGCAATGTAATATGTATATTATGAACAAAGTCCTACATATAATTATAAATATGTTCAAAAAATATGACTCTTTAAGAGAGGAAGCTTGGACTCATTTCATTGTTTTAGTGACATACATTTTTGCCATAAGTATTGTATATCATAATATTACAACACCTAACGATTCAGGAACAGGTTATACTTCTTTTGTTTATTTAATTAAAACAGTACCTTTCTATCTCTGTTTTGTAGGACTATCACTTTCTATGGGATTTTACAATATATTCCAGAAAGACAAAATAAAAAATAAATTTCTCACTAAAAACAAAATTTATACCATTTATTGGTATATTGGAAATATTATTTTTTTCTACATTGTAAGAATATTTATTATTTTTATTAAATAAAAATAATTTGAATAATTAAACTAAATAACGGAAAATATATAGATTGACATTTATAAAACTAAGTGTAAAATTAAGTTATGAACAAACTTATTTCGTTTTATAAATCTCAAAGACAAAAATTTTGGACGCATATTCTATTACCGTTTACGCTTACTTATTGGGGATATATTATATATGGAAGTATTCTTTTGTGGAAATATGGAAAAATAGCTGATTTAGTACCTGCTATATTTTGGTTTTGGGGATTGTGCATATTTTTAGTTGGAGTATTAATTGCTCTGATTTCAACAATAATTAATTTATTCTTAAAAAAAGAAATTAAGAATAAATTCTTACTCGAAAATAAAGTTTATGGTACCATTTGGCATATTGGGAATATTTTATTAGTATTACTTATCATTCTGCATGCATGCGTAATATTAATACTAATAATTGCATTAATAATATGTTTATTAGATTAATTCATTCAGCCGGAGAAATTTCTCCGGCTAAATTTATTTAAATCAATTCTTTAATCCATCTTTCTAATTCTTCAAAAGATAGATTATCAAGTTTTGGAACACTACCT